>JBDTAI010000159.1:0-17581 GCA_039924685.1 Ktedonobacterales bacterium | reverse complement strand
ACTTGGCCTCCGTCTGCTGGATAGCTTCAGGCGGCGTCTGTTGGGCCAACTCCGCCATGCGCGCCTTCATCTCTTCGGGTGTGTACTGTTCACTCATCTGTGGTCCTCGTTGTTCCAGTTCCGCCTGGACGGTCGCTGATGTCTGTGCGACGAGCGCCCACTCCCAATGGCCGGTCGCCTGCCGCCGCTGCAACAGTTCGCCCAGGGCGGTGTCAATACGTTCAAGTTCACGAATGCGGTCGCGCAAGACGCGCCGCTGGATCACGAGCGACGCCAGCATGTCGAAATCTGCTCGGTCCAGCAGGTCATGAATCTGCTGAAGCGCGAAGCCCAGATAGCGCAGGGTAAGAATCTGCTGCAAGCGCAACAAATCCTGCTCGGTGTAGAACCGATACCCCGCCGCCGAGCGATGCGATGGGCGCAGCAGACCAAGCTGATCGTAGTGGTGTAGCGTCCGGATCGATACACCCGTCAGCGCGGCAAACTCACCCACCTGATAGGGCCGCTCGCCCGTTTCCGCCTGTTCGGACTCCGTTTGCATAGCGCGTCTCCCTTCGCCACAAAGCAGCATATAGCCTGACGTAACGTGAGGGTCAAGTGGCAATTTCTTTAGGTCACTTTTGCCACTGTGGCCAATGAAGCTGGGCCAGCGCCACGGACGCTCCCCTTGAGCGCTCCATGACTCCTCTTGTATACTGCGGGTATCATGAGGCACTATGGGTAGGGCGCCAGACAGAGCGCATAGCGTAGAGCGCGAGTACAACGGCGTATGGCGCGTGCCAGCGTCACATCTGCGGGAGGACATTCACGTATGGCGATTCAGACGCTAGCGACAGACCGCTTTTTGATTGATGGCGAACTCACCGGCGCCGTCAGCGGCAAGAGCCGCACGCTGGTCAACCCGGCGACGGGCGGAACGGGCGTCACCGTGCCGGAGGGTGGCGCCGAAGATGTGCAACGGGCCATCACCGCCGCGCAGGCAGCCTTTGATGATGGGCGCTGGTCGCGCATCGGGCCGTCGGCGCGCTCCACCATCCTCTACAAGCTGGCCGATCTGATCGAACAACATACCGACGATCTGGCGGAGATCGAGTCGCGCAACGTCGGCAAGCCGATCAAGCTGGCGCATGATAGCGATCTGCCTTTCGCTGTTGATTGCCTGCGCTTCTTTGCTGGCGCGGCGCGCAACCTAGAAGGCAAGGCTGCGGGCGAGTACGTTCCCGGCTACACCAGCATGGTGCGCCGCGAGCCAATTGGCGTCTGCGCGCAGCTCGCCCCGTGGAACTATCCGCTGATGATGGCGATCTGGAAGATTGGTCCAGCGCTGGCGGCGGGCAATACCGTCGTGATCAAACCTGCGCCAGAGACGCCGCTCACCACTTTCGCGCTCGGCCAGCTTGCCAACGAGGCCGGACTGCCCGCTGGCGTGCTGAATGTGGTCGCGGGCGGCGACGAGGTGGGCGTGGCGATGGTGGCCGATCCGCGTGTGCGGCTGGTCTCGCTGACCGGCGCCAGCGAGACGGGCAAAGCAGTGATGCGCGCCGCTGCGGATACGCTCAAGCGGGTGCATATGGAGCTTGGCGGCAAGGCTCCATTCGTGGTCTTTGCCGACGCCGACATCGAGGCAGCCGCGCAAGGCGCCGTGGTAGCTGGCTTCGTCAACACTGGCCAGGATTGCACCGCCGCTACACGCATCTATGTGCAACGGCCCGCCTTCCAGAAGTTCGTGGATCGCTATGTGGAACTGGTGAAGCAGGTGCGACTGGGTGATCCCGCCTCGCAGCAGACTGATATGGGGCCACTGGTCTCCGCCGCGCAACTCGAACGGGTGGAGAAGCTTGTCGGCACGGTCAGGGGCGGTGGCGGGCGCTTCCTGATCGGCGGCGAACGGGCGCAGGTCAGGGGCTTCGAACAGGGCTTCTTCTTCCAGCCGACGGTGATCACCGACGTAGCCGATGATGCGGCGGTCGTCACCGACGAAATCTTCGGGCCAGTGACGGTTGTGCTGCCCTTCGACGACGAGGATGAGGCGATTCGCCGCGCCAACGCCGTGCGCTATGGGCTGGCTGGCTCGGTGTGGACGGGCAACGTGCAACGCGCGCTACGGATGAGCGCCGCGCTGGAGTTCGGCACCGTCTGGGTGAATGATCATCTGCCGATCACGGGCGAGATGCCCCACGGTGGCTTCAAGCAGAGTGGCTTCGGCAAAGACATGTCGCTCTACGCGCTCGAAGACTACACCCTGATCAAGCATGTGCTGCTCGACACCACCGGCGCCGCGCGCAAGCCCTGGCACTACACCATCTTTGGCGACGCCGAGTAATGCGGTAACGCGACCTCACCCCAGCCCCGCTCCTAATCAGGAGCGGGGCTTTTTATGCTTACAGCGGCAGTTCGCGCAGGTTGATCGTCTGGCCGCGCCCGGCGCCGACGGAGACCAGCGCGAGTGGCGTCTCCAGCAGTTCTTCGATGCGGCGCAGATAGCGTTGGGCGTTGGCGGGCAGGTCTTCCCAGTCGCCTATGCCGACGGTGGGGGTCTGCCAGCCGGGCCACTCCTCATAGACCGGCTCGCAGGTGGCGAAGTCGTTGAGGTTGGCGGGCGGCGCGTGCAGTTCGCGGTCGCCCAGGCGATAGGAGGTGCAGATTTTGATGGTGGGCAGCGCGTCGAGCACGTCGAGTTTCATGATGGCGGCGCTATCAAGTCCGTTCAGTTGCGCCACGAAGCGCCCCGCTACCGCATCGAACCAGCCACAGCGGCGCGGGCGGCCCGTGGTCGTGCCATACTCATGACCCGCCTCGCGTAACGCATCGCCCCCGCCGTTGAAGAGTTCGGTGGGCATGGGGCCGCTGCCCACGCGGGTGCTATACGCCTTGTAGATGCCCAGCACATGCTCGATGCTACGCGGTGGCAGCCCCGCGCCTGTCGAGGCATTGCCCGCCACTGTGGAGGATGAGGTGACGAATGGATACGAACCAAAGTCCACATCCAGCAACGACGCCTGCGCGCCCTCCAGCAGGATTGCTGTGCGCTCGGTCAGCGCCTTTTGCAGCATGGCCTGCGCGTCCACGATGTAGGGACGCAGACGGTGCGCGTAGCCGACATATTCGGTGTGTATCTCTTCGAGCGAGAGTGGCGGCTGGCCGTAGATCTGCGTGATCATGCGGTTCTTCTGCGCCAGCACAGCGGCGAGCTTGGCACGGAACTGGTCAACATCCAGCAGATCGGCCATGCGGATGCCCACCCGCGCGTATTTGTCCACATAGGCTGGGCCAATGCCACGCACGGTGGTGCCGATCTTCTCGAGACCACGGCTCTCTTCTTCGAGTTGATCCAGCACGAAGTGATAGGGCATTACCACATGGGCGCGTTCGCTGATGAAGAGGCGCGACAGGTCTATGCCTCTGACGCGCAGACTCTCCATCTCGGCGAGCAGCGATTTGGGGTCCACCACGACGCCATTGCCGATCACACAATTGACGCCAGCATGCAGAATGCCGACGGGAACAAGGTGGAAGGCGAACTCCTCACCGCCATAGACCACGCGATGGCCCGCGTTGCCGCCGCCCTGAAAACGCACCACATAATCGGCGCGGCTGGCCAGTTCGTCTACGATCTTGCCCTTGCCCTCGTCGCCCCATTGGCAACCAATCACCGCCAAAACACCCATCTGACCTTTGCTCCTTATGTTTTCGAATTCGTATAGTGTTTACGCAGGCTGGCGCCGCACGCGCCGCACGCGCCGCACATTGCCAGTGCGATATGCGTCTGGATGCCAGCACGCGTGCGCCGTCAGTGGGCGTTCGCGTTGATGTAATCAAGCAGCAACTGATCAGTCAGCTGCTCGACGGGCGCCTGGTCGTCGGTGAAGACGATGCCGTTCTTCTGCGAATGGCCTACCTGCGCCACCGGCAAGACCTCGCCCGCCACCGTAGTCATCACATCGCTGGTCAGCGACACCCGTGATAGATTATCACGCAATGTGGTCAGAGTGGTAGGGCGCATCGTCGCCATGATCTCGGTATTGAAGGTGTTGGGGACGTTGAAGACGAAGACACCGGGAAATACCTGGCTGAGTGTGTTGATGAACGCCTGCGCCAGCCGGTAGTCGGTGCGGGTATGACCAGTATTGAGGCAGAGCACGCCATTGGGCGACATATGCGCGCGAATCTCCTGGAAGAACTCTTTGGTGGTGAGCTGGAAGGGGATATACGGCTGCTGGAAGGCGTCTATCGCCACCACGTCATACTGCTGTTTCGTCACGCGCATAAAGGTGCGCCCATCGGCGACGGTGACATGCAGGTTTGGCTCGTTCATGGCGAAGTAGCGCCGCCCGACCGCGACGATAGAGGGATCGATCTCCACGCCGTCAATCTGCACGTCCGGATAGACCGCTGAGAACTGCCGCGCGATGGTTCCGGCCGCCAGCCCGATGATCGCCATGCGGTGGACTTGCCCCGCCGCCGGTCCAGGATTGAAGTAGGGCGCGGCGAGGAAATAGTCCCAGTACCAGCCGGTGAGCAACTGGTTTGGGTTGTAGACGGAGTGGATCGCCTGCCCTTCGTTCAGCACCAGCGCCGTCGTGCCATTGCCCTCGCGCACCACCTGGATGTAGTTGTACTGTGACTCCTGATAGTAGATCAGTCCCGGCTCGGACTTGAGCGGCCCCAGCGGCGCGACCTGCGGCGCCAGCAACGGCACGAGCAGGATCACTGCGGGTATCGCAGCGGCCACACGCTCCGGCAGGCGCAGCCCCCAGAGCGAGGCGGCGATAAGCACTACACAGCCGCCAAAGAGGGTGCGCCGCACGCCCCAGTCTGGAATCAACACTAGCACCGGCAGGAAGGCGCCGATGATGCTGCCCACCGTCGAGAGCGCATACAGGTCGCCTGCGCTGCGCCCCGCCGAGCCGACCTCGTTCATGCTCAGGCGGATGGCGAAGGGCGAGACCATGCCCAGCAGAATCGTCGGCACGGAGAAGAGGAGCACCACCCCTTCCAGCGAACTGATGAAGACACTGGCATTGACGTTATCGAGTCCACTGACCGACCAGTCGAGGATCGGCGTGCTGAGGAACGGGATCAGGCCAGTGAAAACACCCGCCACTGCGGTGAGCGCGCAGAGCAGACGCGGGCTGGGATATCGATCTACCAGCCGTCCGCCGATATAGTAGCCAAGCGACAGGTAGATCAGCGTGAAGCCGATCTGGTTGGCCCAGATGAAGAGCGAGGTGCCGAAATAAGGCGCCATCAGGCGCGGTCCGCACATCTCGATGCCCAGCGAGACCATGCCGCCGACGAAGACCAGCGCCAGCAATGGCAATCTACGTCGCGCCCAGACACTGGCTGTCATGGGCGTCGCGTGTTGCTGCGTCCGCGCAGATGGCGTGATTGACTGTGTTGAGGCGGGCGTATCCGCTATGCTGGCGGTATCGCTGTGGGGCTGGGCGAGGTGATCATCCAGGCGCATGCGGCAATGGCTCCTTTGACATCTAGCAACCAGCAATAGGTAGAAACAGGTGGTGTCGAGCAGCGTCAGGCGGTGTTCTCAAGACCCCGTTGATCCGCCAGGCAGAAACTCGTAACTTTGCAGCATCGGCTGAAAGAACTCGATGGAGCCGGCGGCGAAGCGGTCATCTGAGGCCAGCAGGGTGATAATATACGGCCTGCCGTTATAGACGGTAGCGTAGACCTCCACGCGGATGCACGTTGAGACGAGGCAACGGTCTGGGACCGAGGGCGTCGCCGTGGTGTTTGACGTGGCGCTGGGCGTAGCTCCAGGGGCAGCCTGCGATGCGTCTGAGCCATCTGTTGCAGAATCGCTATTGCCCCGGCAACCGGTGAGCGCGCTAGTGGGCGCAGTAGGCGTCGTGGCGGCGCCCGGTGTGCTGGTAGCTGTCGCCTGCGGTGTTACCGTCGGCGCCACGCTGGCGGCCACCAACCCCACTCCACACTGCCATGTCACACCACCGATCTGCGTTCTGGTGGAGATGGTGGTGCGCGCAAAGTCGTTCTGCGGCCACTGCCTGGCAAGGTTCGTCAACTCATAATCCACCCAGACATTGGGATCATTGGGGTTGGCATTCCCGCTGACCGAAGTGAAGGCGCTAGGCTGTAGCACCTGCACAATATAGTTGGGCGAGTTCTGGTCATCGGCAAAAACAATCGCCGGTGGCAGCGGCTTGGGCGCCCAACCGCCGGGATACTGGATGATGAAGCCGTCGCTACGGTCCACATAGACCTGAAAGCCCTCGGCGGGTGTGGGAATCGGGAAGGACGTATTCGTTGCCGTGGGCCTGGGTGACGGCGTGATGTGCGCCTGCGCCGATGGCGTCATCAGCTGTCCGCCATCAGTGAGCAGCCCCAGCATCACGCAGGCGAGCAACGTTACACCCGCGCCAGTGAGCAAGCGCATACGCCATGCCCGTGCGGGCGCCGGTCGTGGTGGGAGGCGCAACGGCGGCAGTGCAGGTGATTCCACAGGTGGGGATGCTGCTATTGTCGGCATATCACCTGACGTAGGAGTGTCGGCGCCTGGATCGGCGTCCGGGATGCGTGGCGCATTGTCGTCATCGGCGGCCCCGGTTTCGCTGGCGCCAGTTGCAACATTGGTATCAGCAGGGTTGGTGAGATCGGAAGGGTGCATGTTGCTGGCGCTGGTAGCAGTATCAGCAGTATCGCCTGGCGTATCCGACATATCGGGCGTTGGTGGCGTTTCTCTCATCACAAGCGACGTAAGCGCGACGCGCGCCCCTCCTCATCGAAACTCTTGGCTGATCCTGGCTGATCTCGGCTGATCTCGGCTGATGTGCGCCTGAATTATATCCTATATGCGCAACTGCTGCGTACCAACATGCCCCGACACGCTGTAGTATGCCCCGGCAGACGCGCAATGATTGGGCCACGCCACCTTGACACATCTGCCCTGTAGCGGGTAGACTGACTGCGGGCTGGCGTGACAACACGCCCAGCGCCAACACATCCTCCGCCCCCATCGTCTAGCGGCCTAGGACATCACCCTTTCAAGGTGGAGATCACGGGTTCGAATCCCGTTGGGGGTACCACGTCAAGATGGTCAGGTCGGTGAGTGCTGCCAGCGCCCCGTTGTACTGGTAGTCTGAATCACTCCTGATGCTGGCTGTACCACTAGCTCAATGACACTGTATTGTCGTAAAGAATCCCCGGCCTGATCTGACGTGAATAGCTTGTCATGCAAGCGTCTCATAACCATATCTTCACTGTATCTTCAAGCAGCCGTAGCGCAGCATACGCCAGGAAGGCGCGATCCCCAGCCCTCTGCACTACCCGTCCAGTGATCTGAGTAGTGGTCTTCTAAACCGGGCTCCCATCCCCAGCGCCACCAACTATGCCATCTCCGGCGACCATGTGGAGACCGCACTCACTCTGGCCAACCGCAACTACCATGGGTGGCTGATGAGCGCTGCGGCTGGGGCCACCGAGGCGCAGGGCGGATGGCCGCTGGGATGAGATGGGGATCGCAGGCTTGCAACGCCCGACGCTCGGAACGGACAGCGGGGGACCAGTATCCTGTGGGGGTGTCTGACAGACACCCCTATAACAGTAGGAGGCCGATGGCAAAACGGCACGGTCGGACGCAGCAGATTATCCTACCGCAACTGGGGGCCTGTTCCGGCGTATCGCCGCGGATGGGGCCGGCACGTCACGCAACTGCACTGCATCGGCTTGTTCGAGCGCCTGATTGATGTGATCGGGCAGCGCCAGATGCGGCAGGTCCGTCGGACGAATCTCCAACAGTCGCGTGGCACCTGATCCATGTCGCCCACTGGCGCTGCTGTCACCGCTACAATGTCGAGACTACCTCCCCTACTCGTTGCGAATTCCGTGGTTGAGCGAGGTCAGTCCCAGCACGGTGTGAATCAGTGCGGGCAGCAGACCGAGGCTCAAACCAAAGATGGTCGTCGTGTTGACATAGCTTGCCAAAGCGCCCGACACAGGAGGAATCAGCGGTATATGAAACGCCAGCAGAATGCCAACCAACCCCACTGCGGTGAAGATGATACCGACAATCAGGTCATACGTGCGCGAAAGTTTGCCCTCGTTGAGCCAGCGGGCGCCGAAGAGCAGGCCGAGCGCGCCCGCCACCAGCAGCCAGGTGGATTCCGAGTCAATCGTGTCGTGGTGGTTGAGGAAGTAGATAACGCCCGCGACAATGCCGAAGAAGATGAACCAGAGCCAGTAATGCGTGTTACGGTGCTTCACAGCAGTAGTCTCCCTTGTGACTGAACGGAGAAATCGTGATGGATCAAGCTGATCCATCAGGCTGACGTGTGAGGGGCAAGCGGCCAGATGGTTAGGGGAAGGAAACAAAGATGAAGGCACGCAAGCGGCCCGCCAGAGGTCCAGAGGTATTGTATGCGAAACAGCGCCCGCGCGCTATAGCAAAGTGACGCAATCAGTCAAGGATATGTGAATTATGCGCTGTGAATGATACGCAATGCCGACGATCTCCAGCCCGCGCACGCAGGCTTCGCGTCCCGCAAAAACCCCAGGACCGGATGGAGCCGCCCGCCGGGCCACGCGGTCAGGGCCGCTCTCGGCCCACAAAAGAGAAAAAGACGGCGCTGAGGATATGCGTAATACATTGCATCGCATATCTTCAGACGCCGCCAACTACACAGTGAGACAAAGTAGCCACAGTCTCACTCCATCAGCTTGCTAGCGATTGTTCGCGGGTGAACTCTCCGCGCTGATGGCGCCGGCGTCCTGTACGCTGGCCAGCGGTGAGAGTTCCGCAACGATTAGACGCTCTGCTGCTTGGGAGTGCCGCGACCGCGCTCGCCGCCCTTTTTGCCGATGCGAGAGTAGAACTCCGGCCCCTGCTGGCGCTTGGTTGACTCGCCGCCCTTCTTGCCAATTTCCGCATAGAAGGTCGAGCCAAGCTTTTGCTTCACAGCCTCGCCGCCCTTTTTGCCGATGCGGGAATAGAACTCTGGGCCGTACTTCTCACGCACTGCCTGTCCACCGTGTTTCGCCTTGTCAGACCCTGGCTCGGGTCCACGCTTGCTGTTGGCCATTGATCGCACCTCTCTCTTGTTCGATCTTGTCTTGCTACTTGTGACGGCTCCAAACGTTGGCGCCGTCCGCGACGCGCCCACTCTGCTCACTGGGTTTCGCCAGATTGCCTTGCGCGGGCCTCAGCCAATCGAGGGCGTCGCGCGCCAGTGGCGCGCATACCTGCCACGAATGTTCTAGTTCTACACACGTGACATACGGTGCATACACGGCAGGCTACCCTCAACACCTGCCTAGCGTTCGCATGAACCGTTCCAGGCCGACCGGTTCATATCTACACATGTGCACCTATACCTATGTTCACGGTCACGGATGCCGCTCACGCGCTGTCCGTCTGATAATTTTACGTAACCAGGCGCCAGTTGGTTGGATCACTACACCATTTTGGGCTATCAATAACCCAACTCTACCGTGTCCGACATCGCATTGGGTCGCGCTTTCTTCATTGCGCTCGGACGACCATTCAGTGTTGCGTCCCGCAAAATGGGCGCCAGATAACCAGTGTTCCCCTCAACTGCGCGGGTTAGGCGCCAGCGATGCTGGTGCGTTGGATCCGTTGTACCCCTGGCGCGCAGCGGCGAGCCGATTGGCGATAAGCGCGGCGGTTGCGCCCGCACCCACACCATTATCTACATTCACTACCGTCAGCCCGATTGCGCAGGTTTGCAACATCGAGAGCAGCGCCGCCCGCCCTTTGCCGCCAACGCCATAGCCCACGCTCACCGGGCAGCCAATCACCGGCACAGGCGCCAACCCCGCCACCACACTCGGCAGCGCGCCGTCCATGCCCGCGCAGACCACTAGCGCCGCCACATCGCTCTCAATCAGTTGCTGAAGTGGCCCCAGCAGACGATGCAGCCCTGCCACACCCACATCATAGACGGTGGTGACGGCACAGCCCATCTCCTCCGCGATCAGGCGCGCCTCCTCCGCGACGGGTATGTCGCTGGTTCCTGCCGAGAGTATGCCGATGTGGCCGCCCGTTCGCAGTCGCACGTAGTCTGGCGCTGAAATAGCCGCCGCCCGCGCCGTCCGCCGCAGATCAACCGTGCAATCTGCGAACGCATCCGCCAGCAGGTCCATCGTCGCGGGACGCAGCCGACTGAGCAGCGCGCGCCCGGTGCTCTGTACCAGCGCGCGCACAATCGCTAGCGTCTGCTCATCGCTCTTGAACTCCGCGAGTATCACCTCCGGGATGCCCTTGCGCGCCTCACGCCCGATATCGAGCCGCGCACTGATCGGCTCGGACGCGTTCGTCGCCACCGGCTGTATATCGCCTGACGGGTTCAGCGTTTTACGGGCGCCGTTCAGGGTATCGTTCAGGGTATCGCCATGACTCACAGTACGGTTCTCACTCTCAGCATACGTTGCTCACATGCCGCTTGTTGTAGATCAGATCCGCCATCCATGCGGTTGATCGGCTTGTTCCGGGAGTTTGTGGCGCGATTCACACAGCGGCCCTGTTACTTCTCATGGCTCGTTTCATGCTTCACCAATGGGCCATTGGCCTTCAGCATGTATGCGCAAACACCATGCGACATAATAATAGCACACGTCCGGTGTGCAATGCAAGGGCGCGTTACATGCCAGACGATCCCGGCATGATTCCGCCAGAGCAATACCCAAACAATGAAAGGGTTCACAAGGCGAGCATAGTAAGATGGCAGGAACATTCGCGGCCACGCGAACGTTGATGCTATCAACCGCGCCAGTGAAGCAATAGCCCAATCGGGTAGCCGCGCGCCGATGGCTGGAGCGCGCGCGAAACCGTAGTTTATCAGCATTTGCGCCGATCAGGTCAGGAGAAAAACGCGCAACGCTTGCGACTGGGAGCGCTTGCCGGTATACTGGGCAGGGTTGGCGCGCAGTCTATCGCGTATTCTGCCGCGATCTGCAACGCTGCTCTCACGTGCATATTGCGGGCGCTGTCGTCCGTTTGATAGCACACGTTGGGTAACTCGATAGTTCGATGGCTCAGTAGCTCAAGGGTAGAAGTTTCCGCACGGAGGTGATGGCGGATGCGGGCGGTGTATTTCAGGGTGTATGTGGCGTATCTCCGGTCGCTGGCGGCGATGCGGACGACCTTCGGCGCAACGCTGGCGATCAAGCCATCACTCAAACGGTCGGCGGCGCTGGTGGCGGCGCTTAGCGTGCTCTCGGTGGCGCTGGTCGGCTGCCAGGTGGCTGGCACGACACCCGGCAGCACTACGGGATCGTCGCAGACACTGATCTCGACGCCGAATCCGGCGCTGCAAACGCCGACGCCCCAATTCCCGCCCTTCACCGTGGGCGCGTGGGCCTCCAACTTCTCACCCAACGCCAACGACACCATCACGATCTATGTGCTGTGTCGTGTGCAGCCAAGCGACATGAGCCAGCCGGCCACGCCGCCACCCCCACTTGGTGTTATCATACAACCGACAGCGCCCATCGGTGGCACCTACACTGGCACAACCGACGCGCACGGGCTGGCCGCCGTGCCGATTACCTTCAACGATCCCAGCCCAGGAACGCCAATTACTGTGGCGGTAAGCGTCACCTATAATGGGCGCGCCTATCATACGACAACCTTTTTCACACCATCGCCCACGGCTGCTTCACCCACACCAAACGCCTCGCCCAGCGCCTCACCCGGCGCCTCACCGACGGCAGGTGGGTAGGGTCAGTAATACGGCCCAGTCCTACCAATACATGCGCCTTTACATACGCAAACAGATGCGCCTCTTTCGCTGATGAGCGAAGAGGCGCATCTGTTTGCTGTCAGAGGGTTGGCAGGTGATTGGCAGGACTGGGGGAACTTGCGGTTCAGAGGGCAACATAGCTGCGTGAGTACGGAGGCGTGCGGGCTGAAAGCAGCGCGAGGATCGCTGCGCCAATCGCCGCGCCGCCGATGAGGATGCCGAGGGTCGGCCCCACGCACGGGAGCTCTTTGGCCATGGTCAGCACGATGGACCCAAAGATCGCCGAGAAGAGCAGCGACGGGCGCCGTTTGGTCGGCGCCAACCGCACCAGCCACTCGCCCACCCAGGTGGCGATGGCGAGCGTGCCGACCACCCAGGCCAGCCACAGCGCCACACCCAGCGCCAGCAAGATCGGGATGCCGATGCAGGTGATAAAGAGGACAACGCCTACCAGCAATCCCACGACAAAAACCAGCGCCCCTGAGAAAAAGCTGCGCCAGAAGTGACGCTGCGCAATATAGCGCACATAGCCCAGCCGCTCTGGGAAGAAGCCCGCAACAACAGCCGATGCGCAGACCCAGAAGAGCAAACTGAGCGCCAGCGATCCCAGATTTGAGATGCTGAATGAGCCGTTGAACGAGAACATATGCGGCCCGACGAGGCCTTGCTGTATCTGTCCACCAACGCTCGCCTGTGGATCGCGATAGACCGCGCCACCTATCGCAGAGACATCACCCGACACCCGCGCGCCAGCGAGCAACCGCACATCACCATGCAACGCCGTCACCGAGCCATCCACCTCGCCACTTATGGTGATAGAGCCATTGAGCGCCTGCGCATCGCCTGAGACACGTCCCAGGATAATGAGGCTGCCGTTATACGTGGCGACATCGCCACACACCCACTCGTCAGCGCCGATCACCAGGTCACTGTTGACACTATGATTCCCGCTTGCCGTGCAGGCGCGCAATGATGCGAATCCACCCGTCGCGCCTGAGACGGCGACAGTACCTGGGAGGGTGGGCGCAAGCGCAGGCGACGCCCAGGTGAGCCAGCCGCCAGCAGGCGCTACGTGGGAGATAGCGGGAAGACCCCAGATACCCAGCGGGTCAAAGAAGCCGCTGCCCGATACGCCAGCAATCGTCCCTTGCCAGACCAGCGCGCCCCACAGGCACAGCCCCATCAGCGCCAGCACGCCCACGAGGCGATGAATGGCGGGCGAGCGGCGAAGAGCAACGGCGCCAGCGGCTGAAGCCTCGCCCAAAGTCGGCTGGCGCCGACGCAAAGGCCGCCTGCGCGGGCTGGAGATGCGAGCGATCAGCTTGTGATAGAAACCATGCCCATACGCTCGTCGGCCTGGAAGCCAGCGAGCACGGCGATGAGGGATGTCGCGCTGTGCCCGGCTGGTTTTGCTGGGCGTCTCTGGGGATGGAGTGGGTGGAAGGAGGGAAGATGGAGCGTTCATGCGCCGCTAGACCTCGCGCCAGAGCGCGGTCATGAGACGTGGCGTTCCCAACGCCAGCAGCGCCAGTGGCGCCAGCAACGCCAGCATCAGGAGGTAGGCGACGCCCAGCAGCCCGATGGAGCCGATCAGCATGCGCGTGAGCATGCCAAGCCAGGCGATCAGGCCCACCAGCCAGTTGATCCACGTCACCAGCGCAGTGAGGACGACATTTGGCTCCACGATGACGATGGCAAGGCTTGTTCCCAGGATCATCCCCGCCGACACCGCATAGATGCAGCCGACCACGCGCACCTGCGCCAACAGCGGCGTCCGGCCCAGCGCTTGCAGCGGCGATTGCAGCGCCACAAGCGGCATGCTGTGCTGCGCCGGAGCAGTGTCAGGTGTAACGGGCATAGTGGTCGCCGTTGCTGTCGCCGTTGTGGCTGCCGTCGTCGCCAGACGCGCCATGACACCCGCCGTAAAGTCCGGCGTGGTCGTCAACACCCGTCGCTCCAGTTGCTGGCGAAACCTGTGCTCTTCGAGTTGGGGCAGGTGTGGCGCCTGGGATATGGATGGCCTGGATGGTATAGGCGGTAGCTGTGGCAAGCGTGGCATCTGGGATACCTGTGGCGGCTGGAATAGCGTCGGCCTGAGCAGGGGACGCTGCTGCGCATGATGTGAAGGCGCGCTGAACGGCATACCCGCGCGCCACACGAATCGCTTCACAGTCATCTGAAGTGAGGTTATCAGCGCGGTAAGAAGCCCAGCAAGGCGGAAGCGGGCGCGCATCATATACGCAGTGGCGCCTGGCGCCGAACGCGCAAGTAACGCTGCGAACGTACCCAGAAGCGCAACGACGCTAAAACGCCAGCGCCGTGCGGCCTCCTGGAGATAGACGATGCTCCGCCTCATGGGTAGTCCCTCTGGTATCCTCGCCGTTACGTGTCATATCAAGTCCCTGCGCCTTGATGGTGCGCGCCACCAGTTCGCGGGCGCGATGCAGCCGCGCCTTGACCAGCGCAGGCGTCAGGTGCAACATGTCGGCGATCTCGTCATACGAGAGGTCGTGCCAATAGCGCAACACCAGCACCGCACGATACTTCGCAGGGAGCGCGCTCAACACCTGTTGCATCTCGTCGGAAGCTTCGCCCGCCAGCGCCGCCTGCTCCGGTCCCGCCCCCAGATCGGCGATCCATTCGAGGAAGGGGGCGTTTTCCAGCGGCAGCGCCAGAAAGCGCCGCCTGCGCAGTTGGTCAATCGAGAGATGCGACGCTATCGAGAGCAACCAGGTGCTGAAGCGATGGGTATCTTTATAGGTGCGAATCTGGGTGTAGGCGCGGACAAAACTCTCCTGCGCCACATCCTCCGCCTCCGTCGGATTGCCGAGCATACGGTAGGCGACGTTGAAGACGGGGTCTTTGTATTTTTCGACAAGCGTGGCGAACGCCTCCTGGTCCCCGTCAATCGTCCGGTGAACCAGGCGCACGTCTTCCTGCATGTCGGCGGTAGTGTGTGTTGTTTGCACGGTTTGCACCGTTTGTGCTGCCTGTGGCGAGGCGCTCACTGGTGTGTCAGTGGTGGTATTGGCGCGTTCACTTTGCCCAGGAAGTCCTGGCGCAACGCTTGCAAGAGCGTTTCCAGCGTCCAGGGCAGCTTCAGAAATACCCACCCCGCGCCTCCTTCTTGACTGCTCATCGTCGCTTTCGACCCGTCGCGTCATGCCCCACGGTATGCTCGATACCTGCTTGATACCGATGCAGCGGGAACATCACGCGCGCTCGCAAAAGCGCCGCTTGCGTGGGGCGAGACGCGCCATCCCACCATCACCGCTGCCTCGTTAGTCACGCTATATGCGCGCTGGACGATAGCGTCAATAATGGCGTCGCGCGTCTCTCCCATACTATCTACGTGGTTGTTACAGGTGGGGTTGCAAGGCGCACTGCGTGGCGCCTGCATCTCGAGACGTTCTCTACGCCTACTTTATCGTCTGCTACAGCATGGCGGTGGCCTCGTAGAACGGCCACACCCTGATCATAGCAGCAAGAACCACCCCACATGGAGTGAAACACGTCACAACTGGCGTCATATTCTACAGCCGAGCATATACATGTCGACATACCTCGACATACGGTGAAACACTTGGCGGGTACAGCGTATCACCGCATCATGAGAACACTATGAGAGTTATGGAGTGTCATGCGCCTGGGGTGTTGCGACGTCATTGCACGGTGATCGTCAGGTTCAGGCCTGGGTGGACGAGACAATAGATGTGACTGACACCTGCTGTCGCAAATGGACCTATCGTCACGCTATCGCCGTGTACCTGCACATCCCTCACGGTCGGGGCGCCCAGCGCAATCACTAGATTCAGGCTGGTTTGTCGTTTGCCCTGAAACACCCGTCACGAGCGCAATGCATCCATTGCGCGCAGGTCTGATCGGCTGGCGCGGTTGTCATCGTAAGAGTTTCTGTGTTTGTCAGCGTCAATGGGGTGCTGGGGTGACAAGACCACTTTGATAGGCCAACACCACCAGTTGCGCGCGGTCGCGGGCATCGAGTTTGAGCATGGCGCGACTGACGTGGGTTTTGGCGGTCGCGGGACTCATGGCCAACCGCTGTCCGATCTCCTCGTTCGACAGCCCCCATGCGACCAGCGCCATGACTTCACGCTCCCGATCCGTCAGCGCCGCCAATCGCTCCTGGTTCATAGGTGCTTGAGGCGAGAGAGCCACAAACTGGGTGATCAGGCGGCGTGTCACGCGCGGCGAGAGGAGCGCGTCACCAGCGGCGACCACGCGCACCACCTGGCGAAGATCATCTGGCTCGATGTCTTTGAGCAGGAACCCACTTGCCCCGACACGCAGCGCCTCGAAGACGTACTCATCGAGGTCAAACGTCGTGAGCACGATCACGCGCACATCGGCCAACTGCTGCCTGCGCTCTGCCGATCCGGAGTCTGCGTCTGCGCCGCTCCCGTTGTCGGCGATCTCGATCCTGAGGGCGGCTGGTTCGTAGCAAATTGCGATTGTGGCAAGGCGCGCGCCTGAGTGTCGCACTACGTTCGTCAGCGACTCCTGCACGATCCGGTAGGCAGTCGCGCCAACCGACGCCGATTCCGCACCACCTCGCCCAGCATAAGCGCCACCGCGAGCAACGCCGCCTGATCTGTCATCTGGGTAAGTGTCAGGAATAGCGGCTCGTGTTTGTTGATCACATTGACGATCAGACCGGCAATGATGAAGAATGCGGAGATTGGTAGCCCCCAGCGCAGATACCCCGCCGCCACGGCAGTATAAAGCGCAACGGCCAACGGCACGGCTGGCGCAATGCCAGGGTAGTTGAGGCTGTAATAGACGAACAACGTCGTTGCAGACGCAAGCAGGACAGCCAGAGTCCACCTCCGTCGCGCCAACAGCACAATACCGATCACGCCGCCCAGCGCGTAGGCCACTGCGTCGGGTGACCGTGAATCGGGTTCTGTTGCGACACTGATGGAGAGTATCGTCGCAGCGGCCACCGCCACCACCAGCTCCATATCAACGAGTGTGGGCGCGTCGTATGCCCATCTGACCTTCGGTAGACGCTCGCATGCGTACTGCCCAGCCTCGCGCTGTGATAGCGGCATGCTCTAGCGCATTCGTCATCGTTGAAGCCATTTTCCTGTAAACACGGCGCTCAACAGGTGGCCGATGATGTAGATGAGCAAGTAGATGAGCATGACGGTGTCGGCATTGAAGCCTGTCCAGAGTGCCGCAAACTGCGGCGTGGCCCCAACCCGGTCAATATCATACGCCAGGTCGTCCAGGCTAATCAGCGCCGACCAGGGTATCCAGCCGACCAGGGAGAGCGCCACCGCGAGTGTGGCGAGCCTGGGCGCTCGCCGCATGCCAAGCAAGGACATGCCGAGATAGCCGAGCGGCAGGAAGAAGGGGGCAGCGACGCCGCCAACCAAGTGCAGGATGTTGCCAGTCACACCAGCCATTGCGCTGGCGATGAGCGGCTGCCTAAGATTACCCGTTCACGAAACGACGTAGAGCGAGATACTCAACGGGGCCAGGAGAATACAGGCCGCCAGCAGTATGCGCTGCCATTTGAGATAGGCTGGCGTCGGCGCCTGTTCTGCGGTCTGTTGCTGCTGAGTAGCCTCAAGCGAGAAGGCCATGATGGTGTTCCTTTCCAGAGCTTGTCCGGAGTCTCAATGAAGCGTGTGCTGACGTTTGGCGCCAGCGCCTCCAGGTGTCTTGTCATGAGTGTACCTGCTCACAGCAGCGTCTACATCTGACAAGCAGCGACGGCTGGCTACGTAGTTTGCGGTAGTGGCATCCATTGCCTACGCTTGTGTGCGTACAAGAGACTGGATCAGAAAATCATGGACGCGCATCTTGGACCTGTGAGCAGGTTCGCC
>JBDTAI010000158.1:0-8462 GCA_039924685.1 Ktedonobacterales bacterium | reverse complement strand
CGTCCCCTGGCCGCGCGCCACGCCGCTCAGGTGCAGCGAGAAATCACGTAGCGCATCCTGATTGTTCAGCAGAACACTGAGAATGAGCAAACCGTTCGGGTCTTGTTGTGCGCCGGTTGCGTTCTGGCCATCACCCTGTCCCGTTCCAGGCTGGCCCTGCATCGGCAGGTTGGCCGCCTGTGCCGTCTGCTGGCCCGTCAGCGACTCGAAGCTGGATGCGCCGGGGAGTCCGGCGCCGATGGGGGGGCCGGTGAACTGCGCGGTGGTGGCTGGTGGCGAGGGCGTCAGGCCCAGAATGGCGTCGTCAGCCGTACTGAGCGCGCTGGCGTCAATCACCACATCCCCTGGATGCGTCCGCACGTCATGCCAGACCTGCGCATCACTGTTATAGCCAGGCGCGCGCGCCGCCAGCGAGAAGCCTACGCCATCCAGCAGCGACCCCTGCAACGCCGAGGCGGGATAGAAGCGCCAGCCTGCATTCGGCGCTCCCGGCTGAATCACCCCCAGCGGCAGCGGTGTCGCCTCGCCCACAGCAGTAATCGCGGCAGCCGTGTCGGGCGCGTTGTGTTGCAGGGTCTGCCGCACGGCGCTCACGCCGCCGACCGGCGAGAATAACGGCTGGCCCACGATGTCATAGTTGGCGACCTGCGCGGGCAGGTTACCGTAGTTTTGCGTGGTGGAGGCGGCGATGCAGTCCATCACCACCATCGTAAAGACCACCAGCGAGAAGAGCGCCAGCCCGATGCCCGTCCTGAAGCGTTGCTGTGAGGGGTAGACCAGCGCGATGCGCGCCACATGCCGCAGTCGACCGAGCCGCCCTGCCACACCTTTGAGCGGCGCCAACAGCAGATCGAGGTTGGGCGCCAGCGCCAGCACACAGCCAGCCACCATCATCACGCCCGCAATGAAGAAAATCTGGATGCCGCCAGTGAAGCGCGGCAATCCGGCGACCCCCGCCAGCGCATCGAAGGGCAACGACCAGTAAAGCGCGAGGCTGCCGCCGATCACCAGCGCGCTCAACCGGTCGGCAAGGATCGTGGAACGGGCCAGTTGACGCAGGGCTTCGGGCGGAGTGCGACGCCCCGCAAACGTGACGAGCGCCAGCGCCAGCCAGCGCAGCAACAGTGTGACGCCGACCACCGCCAGCGAGAGGCCGACCGAGAAGAGCAGCGCATCCGTGTGCGCCACAGCATAGCCCGTCAGCCAGTAGCCCAGCGCCAGCGGCACAATACCACGCGCCACCACCGCCCACAGCAGCCCACCCCACGCCCGCGCGAAGACGAGCAGCGAGAAGCGGCGCTCTGGCAGGTGGCTTGCGATTCGAGATGGTGGTGTCGGTGGCGTGCCTCTGCGGGCAAGTAAACCCGCGCCTGGACGTGAGCGAAGGCCACCTTCGCAGCCTGTGGATGGAGACGTTGTGGGCACAGGGGCATCGGAGGCATCGGGCGTATCGTTCGCTGTTCGCCCTTCGCCGCGATGGTAGCCCCACAGCCCGCGCAGGCGAGCTTTGAGCCCCGTTGGGGACTCTCGGCGCGGGTTTACCCGCTGGCCGGTCGGGCGTAGCGACGTTCGCCCACTAGAATTACCCGTGGCAAGGCCACGAAGCTCTCCCTGCCTCCTCACCGGCCACACGGCGGCGCGCGCGAGGGAGAGCAGTGATGGGTGCGGCGTGGGTGGTTCCGGCAGATCACGCAAGGCGGCGGCGATGGTCATGCGACTGACCGTCCAGGCGGCTGCGGCGATGGTGAGTAGCGTGAAGAGCAGTCCCAGCCCAAAAGCCACCAGCATGCTATCGGGTTTGAGGGCAAACTGGATGGGAAAGCCGATGCGTGTAAGGGTTGGGCTGACCAGGTTGAGGATGATCGCGCCCAATCCCAGGCCAACCAGCATACCTAGCGACGCCGCCGCCACATCATAGGCGCCACCCTCGAAGAGCAGCATCCACATCACCTCAGAACGCCGCATGCCCACCGCCCGTGCCATACCTAGCTCTGCGCGTCGCTCCGCCGCCAGCAGCGTGAAGATCAGGAAAATCAGCAGCAGCCCGATGGCGAGCGCAAAGAGCGTATAGAGTGTCAGGATGCGCCCGAAGAGATTCTGCGCCTGGATAGCGAAGTTGACGCCGTTCTGCTTGACGGTGCTGACATAGATGTGGTCGGGCAGCAGTTCGTTCAGTTCGCTGGCGATCTGGTTGCTGTAGCCTACGCCGGTCAACCCGTCGCCGGTGTTGGCGATGTAGATGTGGTTGATACTGTTGGGCAGTTGCGCCGCCTGTTGCAGCGCGGCCAGCGGCGTGATGATGGCGGGCGCGTCGCCGAGCGGACCACCCTTGACGATGGCGCGCACACGAAACGAGTAGCGATGGCCCAGCCAGTGCACCGAATAGAGCGCCACCGTGTCGCCGACATGCGCGTTGAGCGGAGCCGCCAGCGCCGCATCGAGATAGACCTCGTGCGGGCCGAGCGCCTGAATGGGTCGCGCCGCACCACTCGCCGTATCGCGCAGTGTCCCCAGCGTTCCAGCGTTGTCGGGAATCATGCCGATGGCCGTGACGCCGCCGCGTACCTCACGCGCCGTTACATCCGCCACCAGCGTATTGGGCGCTACCAGCGCAGGCGCAATCCCTGCCACATGCGGATTATGTCCCAGCGTCGCCGACACCAGCGTACTGACCTCCATCGGATAGGCGCCAAGCTGACCAGCGCCGCCGACGACATCCTCATCCACACGGCCCAGTGTGTAGACAGCGGCGGTCTTGACGGCCAGCGTGATGGTATCGTCAATCGCCAGCGATGAGGCGACGAAGGTGGTGGCGAGCATCAGCCCAAAGACAATCAGCAGTGTGCGCAACAGCCGCCGTGGCACATTGCGCAGGCCGATGCGCGCCAGATAGGGCGCCAGCAGACCACGCCCCACCAGCAGCAACGCCGCCAGCGCCAGCGCAATCAGCAGCGGTTCCGTCAGCGCGCTGGCCGAGAAGGTCAGAATCGAGTCGGTCGGATTCATGAACTGCGCGTCCTTTCACGCCAGGCCGTAAGTCCTGCTGGTGGGAGTGCTGGAACTGTTGGCGTCGTCGAGATGCAACGTCTGGCTGATCAACGCGTCGAAATAGGCGGCCAGCGCCTGTGCGCCGGTGTCGGAGGGGTGCAAGCCGTCCGAACTGATGAAGTCGGGATGGTAGCCGATCTGCCCCCAGCCGCTGTAGATGTCCGCAAGTGTCGCATGCTCGTCGGCGCATGCGTGGGCGATGGCGGCGTTCCAGGCGTCCACCTCGGCGTGCAGAGCATCGGCGTCGCGGTCATAGAAGAAGGGTAGCTGCGTCAAATCCGGCAGGTTGCCGACGAAGATATGCGTCTGCGGGCTGCGTTGATGAATCGTCGTCAGCGTGGCGCGCAACTGGCTCGTATAGGTCGAGAGCGGCACATTGGCGATAACGTCGTTGACGGCCAGCCAGATCACCAGGATGTTCGCCTGCTGTCCAACGGCTACCGGCAGTTCTTCCTGCTGCGCCTGTCCAAGCGTCGCGCCAGGAATGCCCAGGTTGACGAGATGCGTGGGTTGCGGCAATGCCCGCGCCAGTTGCGACGGCCAGTTCTCGCGGTCGGGATCATACGTGCCAATGCCAAAGGCGTCCGAGGCGCCCATCACCACCAGCGTGAGGGTGTGATGCGCCGCTGCGGATTGTTGGGTTGTCTCATGGGGAGTGACGCCGCCACAGCCGCTGAGGAGCAGTGTCAGACAGAGCGCAAGAGACGCAATGAGCGCACGTGTGGCGCCCCATTGCAGGTGGGCGCGTGGGAAACGCTGGTGGTGGTGCTGTTCTATCGGAGGCATGCGCCGGGAACCTGTCTCTCTGGGTATCGCCGAAGTTGACGGCGCGAATGGGTACTTCTTGCCAGATGGTCTTCGCCGGTCGTACTGGCGCGTATCAGTAGGCATCGGGAATACCTGCAGACATGCTTGCATGACGCGCCGCCATGTGCTATATTTTCGCTTCTGCGCCCTGCTCACAGCCAGAAAGCGCAGCGCGTTCAGGTATCCTCGTTGATACAGTATGGGATTATACGCGGAGGGTTGCAGGTTATGCGCCACGAACAACCGAGTGAACAGGCGTCACAAGCAGCAGCGGACTTTTTATCACTCAACACCGAGTCACTGGCGCTGTGGGAGCAGAA
This sequence comes from Ktedonobacterales bacterium, assembly GCA_039924685.1. Taxonomy (GTDB): domain Bacteria; phylum Chloroflexota; class Ktedonobacteria; order Ktedonobacterales; family JADMIN01; genus JBDTAI01. The sequence continues at coordinate 4,287 of JBDTAI010000158.1, read as the reverse complement.
AGCCGCCTATTGGGACGAGCGCATGGGTGAGGGCAACGAGTTCCAGCGCCTGTTGATAGCGCCCGCCGCAGAGTGGCTGTTGAGCATCCAGACAGATCAGCGGGTGCTGGATGTGGCGTGCGGCAATGGCGTGTTTGCGCGGCGGCTGGCGGCGCTGGGCGCGCAGGTGGTGGCGACCGACTTCAGTCCCACCTTCATCGAGCGGGCCAAGGCGCGCACCGAGAACACACCAGAACACGCCGCCTACCGGGATCGCATAGACTATCGTGTGGTGGACGCCACAGCTGAGGCGGACCTGCTGGCGCTGGGCGAGGGCAGCTTCGACGCCATCTATTGCGGCATGGCGTTCATGGATATGGTAACGATTGACCCGTTACTTCGCGCCGCACGCAGGCTGCTGAAGTCCCAGGGGCGTTTCGTCTTCTCCACCATGCACCCCTGCTTCAACTCAGCGATGCAGCGGCTTGGCGTCGAGGAAGAGGATGTGACGGGTGAGCTTCAGGCAACCTACTACGTGAAGGTGACACGCTATCTGACACCCATCGCGCAGCGTGGCGGCGGCATGCCAGGCGAACCAAACCCGCACAACTACTTCCACCGCCCCCTGCAAGATATCCTGGGGAGTTGCTTCCGCGAGGGCTTCGTCCTCGATGGACTGGAAGAGCCAGCGTTTCCCCAGGCGGACGATCCGAGAGCCTATGTCAGTTGGGCAAACTATACCGAAATACCACCCGTGCTGGTGGCCCGCCTGCGCCCCGCCTGAAACGACCACTACATGATTACACGGGGCTATCTTCCGCCCAAGAGCAGACCCAGCGCCAGTAGAGCGCCCACCAACGCCTCTTTCAGGCTCGATTCTTCCCAGAGATTGAGCTTCTTCAGCGCCTGATCATAGTCCGGACGCCGGGATGGTTTGTACTTTGGTGTGGATGATCCCACTGCGCCTCCCATACGATCTGCAAGGAGTCAGCCACTAGTTGACAGGCGCATCATATCGCATGACCAGACTGACCGCTCAACCCTCAGCAGGGGCATTGTCAGCCGCCTGCCAGCCATTGGCGGCGAAGATGGCGAGCGTCTGTTGGTCGCCCGGCACATAGGTGACGATGGAGTAGTCGGAGGAGCCGCTGAAGACGGTGATCGTCGTGCGCAACGTCAGCGCGCCCAGCCGCGAGTGGCGCATATGAAAGACGAAGCTCGATGGCGCCCCCGGCCCTGGATCAGAGGTATCGGCGATGCGCGAGAAGTCCGGCAGAGCGCGTAGTGAACGCCAGAGCGCACGGTATTCGGGCAGATAGGTGATGGTGCGGCTGTTGTACTTGAAGTCCGCCAGCAGCCGCCGCGCCAGCCCCTCCCACGGACGGAAGCGCGCGCGATAGGCGGGATCGAAGACGACGGCCAGCAGGTTGCGGCTATGCGTCGCCAGCGAATCGGCGTCCAACTCGAAGAGTTCAGTGGCGGCGGTGTTCCAGGCCACTACTTGCCAGAGCCGGTCCAGGCTGTGCGCCGGAAACGCCGTATTGTGGACCAGCAGCGTCGCCAGTTCGCGCTGATCGAAGAGGTTCAGCCCCTCGGCCTCGTCCTCCATCTGCTGGCCCGTCAGATCGGCGAAAGCGCGACCCAACCGCTGACGATCCTCACCGTGCAGTTCCAGCGCCCGCACCAGCGAACGCGCCACCCGCGCTGATGGCGCCTGCCGCAGACCCGTTTCCAGATGATAGATATAGGTGCGCGAGAGCCGCGCCGCCCGCGCGAGTTGCCCCTGTGAGAGGCCGCGCCGCTGACGATAGAATGTCACCAGTTCACCGAAGTCCTCGTCGGGCTGACGGGACGGCGATGGTCCCGGCGATGGATGTGGTTGGCGCGACGTGGATTCGTCAGCATATGGACGGAACGACGACATGGTGAACCTCCTCACCCTTCTAACCAAATGCAACCTGTGGCGTACAACTGAGAGATGGTGTTAGCTAGAGTCAAGTATACCGCCAAAATCGTGTTAGCTGGCAACGCCGCAATTCGCCTGCCGCCGTTCTATAATGCCATCAACGCAATTGCGCTTTCTTTCACCTGCCGTGCTGCATTTGCATTGACAGATCGCACATACTGTCGTCATCGTCGTCGCGGTTATCGTCGCTCGTCGACACTCGAAGGGGAGTGCGCCCATGAATGACAGGGATGATCTCACCCCAGCGCCTGCGGAGGCTGCGCCATCCGGCGTTGTATCGTCGGCGCCCGTTGCTGCAACCGAACTGGCCAGCCGCCCCTGGCTGGCGCACTACTCGCCCAGCGTCGCGCCCGACATCGCCATTCCGGAGCATGCTTTGAGCTGGCTACTGGATGAGGCTGGACGCACCTTCAGCGGCGCCACCGCGCTCGAATACTACGGCACGCGCATCTCCTATGCGCAGTTGCTCTCGCTTGCCGAACGCTTTGCGCGGGCATTGGTCAAACTGGGAGTGAAGCCAGGCGACCGTATCTCGCTCTGCCTGCCCAATGTGCCGCAGTTCCCCATCGCGTTCTTTGGCGCGCTCAAGGCAGGCGCCGTGGTCGTGCCAACCAATCCACTCTACACGCAGCCGGAACTCGAGCATCAACTCAACGACGCTGGCGTGAAGGTGATGGTAGTGATCGATCTGCTCTATCCCACCGTTGTAGCTGTGCGCCCTCGGACGCCAACGGTGGAGCATGTGATCGTCGCAGGCATCAGCGATTACTTCCCCAAGCCGCTGGCGATTGCCTATGCCATCAGGGAGGCACGTGAAAATCGCAGCAAACCGCACTTCGACCCGAAGGTGGCGCTTCGCGACGCCAGTGTTCACCGCTTCAAGGATGAGATCGGCTCGACACGCGATGCGCGTGGCTTCGAGGCGTTCCCGCTACCCGCGCCCGCCAAACCCGACGATCTGGCGCTGCTGCAATATACCGGCGGCACCACGGGCGTGGCAAAGGGCGCCATGCTGAGTCACCGCAATCTGCTGGCGAATGCGGCGCAGTGCTGGGAGTGGAACGACATGCCGACTGGCTCGAAGAATACCTCGCTCTGTGTGGCGCCGTTCTTCCATGTCTATGGGCTCACTGTCGGCATGAACCTCTCGATCCTGGCAGGCGCGACGATGGCGCTGCTGCCACGCTTCACGGTGGCCGATACACTCAAAGCTATCGAGAAGTACAAGCCCACCCTCTTCCCCGGCGTGCCGACGATGTATCTGGCGCTGGCGCGTGAGGTGGAGAAGAAGCCACGGAACCTCAGTTCGATTCAGGTCTGCATCAGCGGCTCGGCGCCCCTGCCAGCCGAGGTGCAGAAGCGCTTCGAGCGACTCTCTGGCGCAAAGGTGGTGGAGGGCTACGGGCTGACCGAAGCCTCGCCTGTCACCCACTGCAATCCCGTCTTTGGCGAGCGGCGCTCCGGCACGATTGGCCTGCCGCTGCCCAACACCAATGCGCGCATCATTGACCCCGACACCTGGGAGACCAAGCCAGTAGGTGAGCAGGGCGAGATCGCGGTGGCGGGTCCGCAGGTGATGCAGGGCTACTGGAATCGCCCCGATGATTCGGCGCAGATGCTGCATGACGGCTGGCTGCGCACTGGCGACATCGGCATAGTGGACGCGGACGGCTACTTCAGCGTCTTGGACCGCGCCAAAGACATCATCATCGCCAGCGGCTACAAGGTCTTCCCGCGCGACGTGGAAGAAGTGCTGTATGAGCACCCAAAGGTGCTTGAGGCGGCGGTGATCGGCATGCCGGACGAATATCGCGGTGAGACGGTGCGCGCCTACATCATCCCCAAGCCCGGCGAAACACTGACGGCTGACGAGCTTGCCGCATTTACGAAAGAGCGTCTGGCGGTCTACAAGGTTCCTAAAGAATATGTGTTCCGTGAGACGCTGCCCAAGACGCTGGTAGGCAAAGTGCTGCGCCGCCAACTGCGCGAAGAGGCCATCGCAGAGATGCAGGGGGCACAGGCAGCGAAGTGATGCGCTCATGAGGGCGCTCGCTCGCCAGTGCTGTTAGGTTGGCCGCTCTCGGCGTCGAGGCGCCGGAGCATGGACGAAACGGGACTAAAGTCCCCGGGCGAGGCGACTCGCCATCGCCAGCGCTCGGCCATCGTGCTTGTAGGGGCGTCTGGCGGACACCCGCGCGCCTGTTGCATACGACGATCATTTGACACGGGCTGGATGGGCTGCGCCCGCTCTATAACAAAAGGAGACACCCACATCATGGCGACCGAGACGAAGATTGCGACCGGCGCGAGCTACCTGACGACGCCGGTGACACAGGCCAGCT
>JBDTAI010000157.1:0-2674 GCA_039924685.1 Ktedonobacterales bacterium | reverse complement strand
CGCCCACCAGATGCCCCTACAGTACAGACGTTACTTCAGGAGGCATAGCATGCGAATACTGCGGCTGGCGACCGATGAAGGCGCGCGACCCATCACCAACTTTGGCAGCGACGGATTGGCGATACTGCCGGTGGCGCGTGGGCAGGGCGCGTTTCAGATCGGTTGCATGCGGCTGGCGACGGGTGGCTACGTCGGGCGGCATGCGGCGGTGGGTCCACAATTGTTCGCCATTGTGCAGGGCGCTGGCTGGGTCGAGGGCGACGACGGCGCGCAACAGCCGATTACTGCGGGCGAGGCGGCGTTCTGGGAGGATGACGAGTTGCACGCCGCTGGCACGGATACAGGCATGCTGGCGCTGGTGATCGAGGGCGACGCTATGCGGCAATTCGAGGGCCAACCATGACAATGATCAATCTTCCCATCGGCGACGGCATCTTCAATTACCGGGTTGCGGGCGTCGCTATCGCAGATGGCTGCGTGTTGCTGCAATGCGCCGACTTCGAGGACTTTTGGGCGCTCCCCGGTGGGCGCGTCGAGTTCGGTGAATCGTCTGCGCAGGCGCTACGCCGCGAACTGCGCGAGGAGTTGAGTTGGGGTGACGACATGCGCGTCGGGCCGCTGCTCTGGATCGTCGAGAACTTCTACACCTACCAGGGGCAGCCGACACACGAGATCGGCATCTACTACCTGATGGCGCCAGACGACCCCGCGCCTCTGGCCGATAAAACACTGACCTATCCCTGCCATGAACCAGACTCGCAACTCTTTTTCCGCTGGTTTCCGCTGGCGACGCTCGAAGAAACGACGATCAAGCCAGCATTTCTCTATGCTGCGTTGCGGAATCCGCCAACGACGACGCGCCACATCATCCTGCATGAACGTCCCTGAGTCGCTTGGCGCTACGACTTACGCAATTGTACGCAGCCAGTTGTCCCATTTTCATGAGTTTCTCATGCAGAACTGGTATCATCGTGGCGAAAGAGCCGTCATGCGCCTGCGCTGCCGCATCCAGATGGCCGCCTGATGCTATCCCATCTCTCTCATGCCGGGAAGAATGCCATGCCACAACAGGGATCACCGCCCACCACGCCTGCGTCAAAGCGGGCGGCGCCACGTACTCCATCGCCGCGCCAGGCGTTGCAGCCAGCGCCAGCCAGTGCGACTTCGACTCCGACATTCGCCGAGCGCCTGAGTGGCGAGTGGGAACGCCTGCGCGCGGCGCAACTCTCCGCATGGATGCTGCTGCCATTGCGCCTCTTCCTGGGCGCCACTTTCGTCTATGCGGGCATCCAGAAGCTCACCGATCCGCAGTATTTCAAGCCGTCGGCGGTCGGCTACATCGGGCGCCAGATCACCTCTTTCGCCGCTACCTCGCCATTGAGGAGTTTTCTGCTGACGGTGGCGGCGCCGCATGCGATGCTGTTTGGCGCACTGGTGGCCTATGGCGAACTGGCGATTGGCCTGGGTGTGCTGGTCGGCCTGCTGCTGCGTCCGGCAGCGTTCTTTGGGGCGCTGCTCAGTTTGCTGTTCTTCCTGACGGCAAGCTGGCGCGTCTATCCCTATTTCTATGGCTCCGATATTGTGTTCCTCTTCGCCTGGACACCAATCATCCTCGCCGGGCCTATCAGTGGCGGCTTCTTCGCGCTGGATACCAGGTGGGTCCCCTGGCTGCTGGCGCGGCTCACTCCTGCGCAGCAAGCGCGCCTGATTCCGGCGCTGTCACTGCTTGTCGGGATTCCCACCGCTGACGAACTCGCTGGCGAAACACCCAGGGCTGGAACTCAGCATGGTGGACAGACAGCACGGGCAGGCAACCGTCGCTATGCCAGCTATGCGAACACGCAGACGCGACGCGAGTTCGTCTGGGGCGTGGTGGCTGGTGGGTTGGGCGCGCTGGGCATCGCCTGGGTTTATAGCCAGATCGTCGGCGCCGGGGGTGCGACCAGTGGTGGCGTCAGCACAGCGCCTGCCGGTTCAGGTGGAGCAGGTGGCGGCGCGGGTGGCAGTTCGGGTGGCGCGACGGGCAGCGGCTCGGTGATCGCCAAAACTGCGGATGTCGCGGTCAACAACTCGGCTAGCTTCACCATTCCCAATGGCGATCCGGGGGTGCTGGTGCACCTGAAGTCCGGCTCGTTCGTGGCCTTCGATGCCACCTGCACACATGCTGGTTGCCCTGTGTCGTATGATCCTGGCAGTCAATTGTTGCTCTGCCCCTGCCATGGCGCCGCCTTCGATCCAGCGCACAGTGCGAGCGTGGTGCAGGGACCAGCCGATACGCCGCTCACCAACGTGGCGATCAACGTGGATAGCGCAACTGGCGCTATCACGCTGGCCCAGTAGTGTTTATTCAATCAGACTATGTTTTGAGGCAGGCGTCGCTGTTGGACGCCTGCGCTGTTGCTGGGGAACGAGATGCCGTCTATCAAGCTCGCCGAATTGCACCCGATCATCGTGCATTTCCCGATTGCTTTGCTCTTCACCAGCGTCGCGCTGGATGTGCTTGCGTTGTTTCTGCGCCGCGTCGGGTTGGTGGCGACGGCCAGTTGGTGTCTGTTGCTGGGGGTGATCGGCGCGCTGGCGGCGGGCATCAGTGGTGGCATTTCGTCGCGTGCGCTTGCGGAAAGCCCCGCTGTGGCGGCGCTGGTCGAGACACATCAGCGGGTCGCCATCCTCT
>JBDTAI010000156.1:0-7472 GCA_039924685.1 Ktedonobacterales bacterium | reverse complement strand
ATCCCCGATCTGGCGGCGGCGTTTCAGGAATCGGTGGTGGATGTGCTGGCGACCAAGACGACTCAGGCGGCGCGCGAACTGAGGGTGCGCCAGGTGGTGTTAGCGGGTGGGGTTGCCGCTAATCTAGCGCTCCGCGAGCGGCTGACCGCCGATCTCGATCCGCTGGGCATCAATCTGCGCTATCCCCCGGTCGCACTCTGCACCGACAACGCCGCCATGATCGGCGCCGCCGCCTGGTTCCACCTGCGGCTGGGCAAGCGCAGTGGCTATGATCTCGACGTGCGCCCCGGCCTGCAACTGCCCTTCGCTCCGCACCCCTGAGCGATAGCATAATGGCCCCTCTCCCAATGGGAAAGGGGCCGGGTGAGGTCGTTAACTACCGCGCTCGTTCTGAATGCCGGTGATGTTCCAGCGCCCATAGTGCCTGATCGTATGGGCATTGTGCGCCGCCAGAATCTGACGCGCCAGTTCGATGCGGTCCGGCTCGACGACATGCACATTCATGATCGTGTGTCCGGCGCGCGCCTCGGCGGCGTAGTCCTCCTCAAAGCGACCCGCATCGGTCAGCGTGTTTGTCAGCGTCGAATAGAGTTTGTTCACGACATTGCGCTGATCCTCTTTGGCATTCAGTCGCTGTACGGCATCAGGCCCATGCAGCGTCATCACATTCTCATGCGCAAAGCCCGCATCGTAGAGCGCCTGGGTGGCGCGTTCGGCGTCCTGTGGATCGTCAATCACACCGATCAGCCAATCCTGCTGTTGACTGAGGTTATCTGATGCCGCCGGGAAATGGGTTTCTTCTGCCATGTTTATCTCCTCACTTGCTGTGGATTCTACTTTATGCGTCATGCGCTTCAGCTAGGCGTCGGGTGGTGTGGGCGGGCGCGTTGCGTTGTCATCTATGCGCGGATCGGACATATTCTGAGGCGGTGGTGGTAGTGGAGTCGCGGTGTCGCTCCCCTGGCCCTGCGCCTGCTGTTGTGTCTGTTGTTGCGCGGCGTCACTCTGCTCATCGAGGTTGGTGGTGCGCTCCTCGTCGGGCCAGTCTTCGCGCAGCACATCGTCAAAGTTCTCGTGTTCCATCACGCTGTTCTCCCTCAGTATGAGCGAACCAAAGTGATCAATGTGGCGCCTGCGCTGTTTTGCGGCGCCAATGGCCACTATGCTCATCCTTCTCGTAGTCATGCTTCACCGCCGCCCAGGCGACCCGATGGGCAGTTTCCTCACGCGACTCATCGCCGCGCCGCTTGCTCGCATCGGCATACTCGTCCCAGGCGCTAATGCGCTACGTTGTAGGCATTGAGGTAGATGTCCTGCGCATGGGCTGGCAGGTGATCGCGCACACTCTCCGGCAGGTCACGACTGTTCTTGTAGAGCATGGCGCATTCTCCTTTCACGCAATTTGTGAGCCAGCGGACACTTCACTGTGACACACCAGTGAGACTTCCGTGGTACTCCCTGGTAACATGGCACATTGCATGCCAGACGGCGCCACGAAACCAGGCGACATGACCCGCGTATACCGACCATTAACCCTGCGCCCCGCCAAACGTATACTGACCAGGCCACCGCCTGTTTTCAGGCGTACAGCATGTGAGATGCAGCCGCTTGCGTTTCACGATTCGGCCTGCTTCGCCCGTATCCTCTGCATCATCCACTTTGTTCGCTTTGTTCACTTGTTTGTGATGGGCGCGTCGGCGACGCTGCCCACACTGACGCCACGATGGGAGCCACACTATGGCGCAGTCCAGCTTGAATCCTCAGCCCGAACAGCCAACGTATCTGGCCGCATCTGCGGCGCCCCAGACATCCACTGTACCGATGCCCCAGGCGGCGCCGGGCGCCGATGGCAAGAAGACCGGCGCCGGCGGCAAGCTCGGTCGGCGCGCTTTGCTTGCTGGCGCCGGGGTAGCCGCGTGCGCCGCTGGTGTCGCGCTCGTTCCCGTAGCGGAAAACTCGCTACAAAACTACGCCCAGCAGCAGGCGAACAACGCCCTTCAGGCGGGCATCGCGCAGGGTGAGCAGGCGGTACTCAACGATCTGGCCAATCTCGAAGGGATCGCGATTGACGATGCAATTCAGGTGGCGGAACTGACCCGGCTTGGCGTCAAGTACATCCTGCTGCCGGTGGCGACGGTGATAGCGACTCTCGAAGGCGACGCGATCCAGTTGCTGATTGATGGTGTGAATAGCGCCGTCACGAATTTGGCGAAGATCAACATCCACATCTCGCAGCTCACTACCCTCCAGAGCATTCTCAATGCCTGGCACACCAACATTACCCAGCTACCCATCACACTCAAGGCCTATGCCAACGCCGACATTACCAGCGCCGAGACCTATCTGAAGGCGCTCAAAAAGCGCATTGATCAAGGCGTCAAGTAAGTCTGGACAGAGGTTGCGTATCGCGTTGCCGCTTGAACAGACTTTCCACTGATGGACGGCTCGGCGTGGTATACTGAGGGTGGCCTGTGCGCCTGGGCGTATAGGCCACCCTCAGGCGCGTTGTTCACACGATGATTCCTACACTCTACAGGCAGGCGCTACGCTATGTTTACCACACCCACCGCTGCTCCTCAATCGCCCGCGTTTCAGATCGTGGCGCCGTTTCAGCCGACGGGCGATCAGCCCCAGGCGATTGAGCAACTGGTCGAGAGTGTCAACAAGGGCAACAGGTTTCAGACGCTGCTCGGCGTGACCGGCAGCGGCAAAACCTTCACCGTGGCGCATCTGATAGAACAGGTGCAGCGCCCGACGCTGGTGCTGGCGCCTAACAAGACGCTGGCGGCGCAGCTCTACGCCGAGTACAAAGAGTTCTTCCCCAGCAACGCCGTCGAATACTTCGTCAGCTACTACGACTACTACCAGCCCGAAGCCTATATTCCTCGTAGTGATACCTACGTGGAGAAAGAGAGCCAGATCAACGAGGAGATCGAGAAGCTGCGGCTCTCGACCACGCGCAGCCTTTTTGCGCGGCGCGATGTGCTGATTGTCGCCTCGGTCTCCTGCATCTATGGCCTCGGCTCGCCTGAAGAATACGGCGAGGTGATCCTGACGCTCAAAGTCGGCGAAACGCTACGCCGCGACCGCGTGCTGCGGCGGCTGACCGACATCCAGTATGAGCGCAACGATACCAACTTCGTGCGGGGCAAGTTTCGCGTGCGCGGCGACACACTGGAGATTTTCCCCTCGTATGAAGATTTGGCGGTGCGTGTCGAGTTCTTCGGCGACGAGATCGAGCGCATTGTCGAGATCGATCCCCTGACCGGCGAACTGCTGGGGACACGCCAGCGGCTCGACATCTATCCCGCCAAGCATTGGGTGACGACGCAGGAGCGGCTCAATCAGGCGATCAGCGGCATCGAAGTGGAGCTTGCCGAGCGGCTGCAAGAGCTGGATCGTGAGGGCAAGCTGCTTGAAGCGGCGCGACTGCGCCAGCGCACCAACTTCGACCTCGAAATGCTGCGTGAGACGGGCCTCTGCTCAGGCATCGAGAACTATTCGCGCCATCTGGCGGGTCGTCAGCCCGGCGATCAGCCGTGGACACTGCTGGACTATCTGCCCGATGACTGGCTGTTGGTGGTGGATGAGTCACATGTGGCGCTGCCCCAGGTGCGCGGCATGTTCAATGGCGACCGCGCCCGCAAACAGGTGTTGGTGGACTACGGCTTCCGCCTGCCCTCCGCGCTGGACAATCGTCCGCTGACCTTCAGCGAGTTCCAGAATCATCTCAACCAGGCCGTCTTTGTGTCGGCGACGCCCGGCCCCTTCGAGTTTGAACATAGCACGGTGGTTGCCGAGCAGATCATCCGGCCAACCGGCGTGCTCGACCCGGAGATCAGTGTGCGCCCGACCGAGGGGCAAATTGACGATATGTTGGCCGAGATTCACCAGCGAGTGGAGAAGGGCCAGCGTGTGCTGGTGACGACGCTGACCAAGAAGATGGCCGAAGACCTGGCCGACTATTTGCAGGAGATGGGTGTCAAGGTCCACTACCTGCACTCCGAGATTGATACGCTCGAACGGATCGAGATTCTGCGCGACCTGCGGCTGGGCGTCTACGACGTGGTGGTGGGCATCAACCTGCTGCGTGAAGGACTCGATCTGCCCGAAGTCTCGCTGGTGGCGATTCTCGACGCCGATAAAGAGGGCTTCCTGCGCTCCGAGGGATCGCTGATCCAGACCATCGGGCGGGCGGCGCGTCACCTGGAAGGCTCAGTGATCATGTATGCCGACCGTGTGACCAACTCGATGCGCCGCGCAATTGATGAGACCAACCGCCGCCGTACCATCCAGCGGGAGTACAATCAGGAGCATCACATTACCCCACGCGGCATCACCAAAGATGTGCGCACACTCTCTGACCGCATCCGTGGTGGCGAGGGCACACAGGAGGCCGAGGGTGGCGCCGCGCTGGCGGTTGCCTCGCTGCCCAAAGATGAGATCACGCGCATGATCAAACATCTGGAGTCGCAGATGAAACTCGCCGCGAAAGAGCTGGAGTTCGAACGCGCCGCCCAACTGCGCGATCAGGTGGTGGAGCTACGCCGCGCGCTGGTAGAGTAGTCGCGTTCATTCTTTTCGGTAGAGAAAGGCATACGTGCAGCGGTGTCGTTGAACTAACACGACGCCGCTGCGTCTATTGATGAGTGGGTCAATTCCTAGCATTTCAGTAATATTGCACTGGATGAGTATTGATGGTAGCATACTCTCCCAGCTGGGGCTGATCGCATTGAATGAAGGCAATCTGGACGATGCTGAACATTATTTCCGCCGCAGTCTCGCCATCCGGGAGGAAGTTCAGGATAAACCAAGCGAAGGCGCCGATCTAGGATATCTGGCGCGTATCGCGCTTGCCCGCGAAATTTTCGAGGGAGCAGAGCAGCTGCTCCGCAAGAGCCTGCAAATTGCGAAGGATGTCGGAGGCAAACAGGGTGAGGGTATTGTGTATTCCTAATCTGGCGCAGATTGCTGAACAGGGCCACGACCTTGTGAGTGCCGAGAGTCATTTGCGGCGGAGCCTGGAACTCGCCCAGCAGGCGGAAAGTGGACCAGAAACGGCTGACGCGTAGCTGCGGTTGGGCGCCTTTACGGCTGAACTGCGTGGCAACATCGAGGAAGGACACGAACTCGTCAAACAAGCGGCAGATCGCTTCCAGCAGATGCAGCTTCCCCAGGAGGCGATGGCAAGAGAAATAGAGCAGGAATTAGCCCAAGCTCGTCCCAAGCCGCAGACAGGAGAATGTGGTTAGATATACATGTTGTGACCACATCACTCTTTGGGAACGCGAGGAACAGCTATGAGTGAGGAGATCGTCTACGACGCCTCTGTGGACGCAGGCAGTGATGGTACGTATACGGCGCTTCTGCTCGATCTGCTGGGCTGCTATGCGCGAGGAGCGAGCGAGGCCGAGGCGCTGACGCGGCTGCGGCATGGCATCCCCGCCTACTATGAATGGTTGAGTCGCCACGATGAGTATACGCCCATCGTGCAGGGGCCGTTCGGTGTGCGGCGCATAGAGGCGTTACATACGTCGGCTGGCACTGGTACTGCCTTCTTCGAGAGCGATGCGCAGCCGATGACGGACGAAGACCTCGATTGGGCGCTGGCAGTGCTTGGCTGGGCGTATGATGATCTGCTGTCGCTGGCCCGCTCTGTTTCGCTCGAGCGGCTGACGCAACCCGGCTCAGAGGGCTACACTCCGAAGAACCTGCTTGCCTACACGTCACAGACGCAGATTATTCTACTCACCCACCTCGCGCCCACGCATCAGCCAGCCAACATGCCGGCGCAGCCGCCCGCAGACATAGTGGGCCAACTCAACTGGGCGCGAGAGGCGACACTTGACCGGCTGCGCGCGACCAGCGACGACGAGCGCATGAGCGTTCATGACGACACCAACGGTGAGCGATGGTCGTTGCGCAAGCTGCTTCGTCGTAGTGTGCTGCTGGTGCGCGAGGCCACCGAACGCCTGGAAATGGCAGTGAGGCAGATGGGTTGAGCCTGCTTCATGTGTTAGCAGGGTCATCCGTATCATATTCGTGGCGGACCGCTGTGGATGCGCTGGCGGAACTCATCGCGCGTCCAGCCCAGCCCCTCCTCCATCCACCACGTTGCGCCTGCCTCGGCGTAGGGCGCGACCTCGTCGGCGCCCTGCCGGACATCTGCCGATGACTCGCCGCTCATCACGATCTCGAACGGAGCATCCGGCGCGATGCCGACCAGGGAGCGGTGTTCGCGCACATAGGCTACACTGTCGCGCAGATCAGCGGGCGCGAGTGGCTTGTGGGTGATCGCGTGACGTGACTTCAGGCAAATGCCGTCCCAGCGGGCGGCGCGACGCATGGGCGCGCGATGTGGCCAGCCAGCGGCCACCCACAGTGGTATGCGCGGCGCCTGGAGCGGTCTGGGCAGCAGCCGCACATTGTCGAGCGTATAGTGGTCCCCGGCAAAGGAGAAGCTGTCGTTGCGCCAGAGGCCATCGAGGATCGCCAGCCCCTCATCCACCTTATGCGCTCGTAGAGCCAGTTCACTCGCCTCGCCGAAGGCGCTGAAGTCGCGGTCGAGGTGGCCCAGCCCGACCGCGCAGATCATCCGTCCACTGGAAAGCTGGTCGAGCGCCGCCAGCCGTCGCGCCACCAGCCAGGGACGATGTCGCGCCAACGGCAGCGCCAGTATGCCGATCCTGATGCGCGATGTGCGCAATGCTGTCTCGGCCAGCGCAATCCACGGATCGGCGATGGGTTGCGACATGCTCGCATTGCCCAGCAGCACATCCCAAAGCAGGAAGCTGTTCCAACCTGCCGCCTCGGCCTCCACTGCCAGGTCCGCTAGCGCGTGCGGCGCCGCATACTCGCCCGTCGTCGGCACATCAAGCCCAAAGCGCATACGTCTACCTCACATTTCTCAACGGCACGCTATTCACTCTCCACATTCTATCAACCGATACCTGACATCCGCTGGCGCCAATCGCTGAAATTTTTGTTGATGTTTCCCAGGATGTTCCCAGTGTGCGTATTTCATGCTGATATGGTGGGCATCAGCACGATACCTCAACGACGATGTGAACAATCATGCGCTACGCTATGTGGTATAGCTAGTAGCTGGTAGAGAGTGGATATCTTTCCGCTCTGTCAGTGCGTTCGCATCCGCGCTGCCCACACAAGGGCGGATGGGCGAGAGGGGGAACGCGAATGGGCAAAGAACTGTATACCGATGGGCGTTATCTTGAGATCAATCCTTCGTGGCATAGCGAAGAGTCTGCATGGAAGGCTGCACAAGTACGTCTCATGCTGCAACAGCATGCGCTCACGCCTGCGACGATCTGTGAGGTAGGCTGCGGTGTCGGCGAAGTTCTCAATCAGTTGCAAATGGCGATGGACCCGACCTGCGAGTTTTGGGGCTACGACATCTCACCCCAGGCAATTGCCCTTTGCCAGCCACGCGCCAACGACCGGCTACACTTCATACA
>JBDTAI010000155.1:0-3995 GCA_039924685.1 Ktedonobacterales bacterium | reverse complement strand
TAGCGATGCAGATCGCCAGGGTAGAGGGCGGTGGTGTAGTCGGTGTTGATCGCGCCCAGGTAGTCGAGGATGTGCTGTTCGCGCAAGCGTAGTAGCAGCCGCACGCCCTGCAACACACCCGCCGACTCGTTCTCCTCATCCGGTGTCGCCAGCAATAGCGCCGAGATGGGCAGCCGACCGGCACGTTTGAGTGCAACAATCCGCCGCAACACTGCGATATTCGCCGCCACGCCGCTCTTCATGTCCACCACACCGCGCCCTAGTAGCCAGTCGCCGGGATGCGCCGCCAGATCATCGCCGAGGCCAGGCGTGATCGCTATCAGTCGCGCCAGCGCCTCACCCTGGCTCAATGCTTCGGGATCAAAGGCGAAATCACGCAATGCGCCGTAGTCGTCTACGCCCACCACATCGAAGTGGCCCAGCAGCACAATCGTTTGTGGGCTGGCGCCGCGCACAAAAGCGTAGGCGTTCTGGCGATGGTAGGGCGCGTCGTCGGGCAGCGCGTCGAGTCCAATCTCATCGTAGGCGTCGGCCAGCCGCCCTTCGGCGTCATCGGCGCGCAGCAGTTCGAGAATCTTCTCCGCCACCGCATTCTCGCCCGGACCGGGACTTTGGCTGTTGATGCGAACAAGCTCTAGGGTGTATCGCTCAACTTCCGCCTGCCATGCTTCTCCCCTCTGCCCACCAGCATGGATGCCGCTTCCGTTGTTGCCTTGCATAACGCCCCCTGACACTCATAACAACCCATACTGCCTGATATGTTAGCATATATGGGAGGAGGATTTGGCGCAATGCCTGAGAGGAAGCCGCAACCTGAACAATCTGAACAATCTGAACGAGTTGAACAGTTGGTGGCGCTGGCGCCGATGCGCAACGGACGCCTCTTGCTGGCGCTGGGTGAAGTTGATCGCTGGCAGGTGGGGCAGGGCTACCAGATGGCGCCGGTCGAGCTAATCGGCGGGCCGTGCGCGCCTACTAGCTCGCCAACGGACGAACTGCGACGGCTAGCAGAGGCGCGGCTGAACTGTGACGCCGCGATCACCCCCAGCGCCCATGTCTACGGCCCATCCACGAAGCATGCGATTGACCGGCTGGCGGCAGACCCTACAGACCCTATGGAGACACCAACACCCCTGCTACGTCTGCGTCGCATGCTGCCACGCGACGATGAGACCGGCGCCGATGTGCGCCCGATTGATGTGCGTGTCTACCTGGCGCGACTGGCTGGGAATCTGCTGCCATATGCGGGCGTGCCGGCGCTGCTGTGGCTGACGCCAACGGCGCTACGCCGCGTGATCGGTGGCCTTTCGCTGGGAGAATTGCTGACAAGCGCAGGCGCGACCATCCAGACGAGGCCGGATATAACCCTGGCCGATGATCTGCTGCTGTACTGCCCCGGCGAATATGGCGAACGCTATCTGCTGCGCATCGCCGCGAAGTATGGTCCGGCGGCGCTGCTGCAAGAAGACTACGTCGCACCACTGCACAATACCCCCCTCCTTTGAGGAGAGGGGTTGGGATGAGGTCAACGTCCGGCCAGGCCAGAGGTCGAGATGCCGGTCATGAAGTACCGCTGGAAGATGAAGAAGATGATCACCAGCGGCGCGATGTTGATCGCCGCGCCCGCCAGCAGCAGACTGTACTGCGTGTAGTGGACGCCCTTGAAGAACGTCAACCCGACCGTCAGCGTATAGTTGTACTTGCTTGACATCACCAATAGCGGCCAGATGAAGTCGTTCCAGGCGGCCTGAAATTGCAGCAGCGCCACCGTGACCATTGCCGGACGGATCAGCGGGAAGATGATCTGCCAGAAGGTGCGGAAGCGCCCCGCGCCATCAATCATCGCCGATTCTTCCAGTTCGCGGGGCAGCGTCTTGAGGAACTGTGTCATCAGGAACACTGCGGTGGGTGTCACCGCCGCCGGAATGATCAGCGCCCAGAGCGAATCGGTCAGCCCCAGCGAGTTCACCACCAGGAACTTCGGGATCATGATCAGGTAGCCGGGGATCATCAACACCGCCAGTGTTAGCGCAAACAGCAGGTTCCTGCCGGGAAACTCCATGCGCCCGAAGGCGTAGCCTGCCATCGCCGCCAGCACCACATTGAGCGCCGCTGTGGCCACGCCATAGATCAGCGAGTTGAAGATGTAGTTAGGGAACGGAAAGTCGCCGTTGCTGAAGATGAATTGGTAGCTGTGCAGCGTCGCCGGATTGGGTATTAGCGTCGGCGGTGTCGCCAGCACATCCCCCTCCGTCTTGAACGACGAGATGAGGGCAAACACGAATGGCCCCAGCGAGAAGATGCTGTAGATCACCAGGATGGTGTAGAGCAGCAAACGTTGGACATTGATGCGATTATGCTCACGCTGACCGAGCGTTCCAGCAGTGGCTGCGGCGCCCGTTTGTGCGCCCGTCGCCGAAGCGGATTGCGCTGTACTCGCCATAAATCTCGCTCCCTTTCGCTCCTATTGCTTCTGCCGCTTTGCTAGTGAAGCCACAGGATACTGAGCGGACTTCAGTCCGCCGTCCCGTTCGTGCTCCGGCCCTATCGGGCTTGGGCTGCTCCGTGCGCTCCACACGCTCCACGCGCACTTCTCAGGGCTACCAGCCCTTCGCGCAGCCCACCTTGTAAGGCCAGGAGCGTCCAGCCTCGGCCCTTGTCTGGCATCAATACTGGATGTTGGCGTCGAGGTAACGCCGTTCGAGCATGGTGGCGGCGAAGATGATCACAAACAGCACGAACGCCTGTGCGCAAGCCAGCCCCATCGCCGAGTTGAGAAACGCTGTGTTGTAGATCACGAGTACGGGGGTCAGCGTTGAGCGCAATGGACCGCCGGTCGCGCCCTGCATCACATACACCTGGTCGAAGACCTGGAAGGCGCCGATGGTCCCCAGCGCCACGACGACGAAGGTGGTGGGGCGCAGCAGCGGAATCGTCACATGCCAGATCGCCTGCCAGGTGGATGCGCCATCCACCCGCGCCGCCTCCAGCAGCGATTCAGGGATGTCTTGCAGCGCAGCCAGGTAGATCAGCATGAAGGTGGGCGCGGTGGTCCAGATGCTGAGGATCGCGATGGCAGGCAGCGCCGTGCTCGGGTCGTTGAGCCAGGTATGTGGCGGGATGCCGATCAGCGAGAGCAGGTAGTTGATCGCGCCATGGGTGTTGTAGAGCCAGAGGAAGATCAGCGAGATCGCCACCGACGAGGTGAGCGACGGCAGATAGAATATCGTACGGAAGATGCCACGCCCGCGCACCTTCTGGTTGATCAGCAGCGCCAGTGCCAGCGACACAATCGTCTGGCAGACCACCACGATCACCGAATATTTGATGGCGTTACCAATGGAAACCAGCAGATTGCCGTTGTGCGTAAGGTCGTACCAGATAATCTGGTAGTTGCGGATGCCAACGAAGACCGGCTGGGTGAAGCCAAAGTCTACGTAGTAGAAGCTGTAGACCAGCGCGACGACCGTGGCGATCACGGTGAAGATCGTCAGGATGATCAGATAGGGCGCGAGGAAGGTGTATGCTGCGAGCATATCGCGCCGTTGCGTGCGGTTCAACCGCCAGCGGCTGCGTTGTCCCGTCTTGCCTGGCAGGCGTATCGGTAATTGCATAGAAGTCACCTCCTTCGCCTGTGGCCGGAGCGGTCATTCAGGCCAATGGGTGTGCTACAGCGCGACGATGGCGCTGTGGCAGCTTGCATATGTCTGGCGAGCAGGCGCCGCAAGTAACGCAGCTACGCGGACTACGGCGAACCCGGCTCGTGGGCGGCGCCACTTGCAGATGACCCATGCGGACTCAGGAAAACATCATCCGACAACCTGCAAACGACGCTGGCGCCACAAGCCGAATTGTGTGAACGAATCATCCATCACGCGAACGTACACGTTCGCAGTCGGCATCGCTACAGACTACGGCGCTTCGTTCTGCTGAATCCAGGCGTTGACGTTCTGCGCGGCAGTGTTGAGCGCGTCTTTCACGTTCGACTTGCCAAG
>JBDTAI010000154.1:0-9268 GCA_039924685.1 Ktedonobacterales bacterium | reverse complement strand
ACAGCCCCAAGCCGACCTTGAGACACAGAATGCGGTGGACTGCGTTATGGAGCCGTTGCGATGAAATATGGCCCGACTGCACAGCGTGCGTCATTGCCGTCACCACCGCCTGTGGCTCATTCTGCGCCAGCGGACATAGCAGCAGATCATCCCCAGCAAGGAAGGCGCGCACACTCGCCTCGGCAATAGCCGCCACCGGGTCAGAGCACCTCTGCTGTTTCATGTAGATGAGGATCGACTGCGCTCCCAATGCATCCGTGACGATGATGCACTGGTAGCAGGGTTGGCCCCGCAGGATTCCCGTCACCAGCGTCGGCTCGCGGGTAGCTGTCAGCACGGGCGTCGGCGTACCAGATGTCGCTGTTGGCGGCTGGCTGGCGCTGGATGCGCCAGCCACGAACAGCATGCCAAGCGAAAGCAGGTACGAAAAGCGCAACAGCCGACGTCGCCAGGAATCGCTTGTCCCTTCTTGCGCTTGCGTAGTACACAGTGCGCGCCTCGCTAACTGCACGCGTCGCTTGGCGCCAGCAAAGGCGAGTTGATGAGATTGGGATTCCCGACAATCACCCCGCCGCCCTCTGGATAAAAATGATCAGCCGGTAAATTGCCCGACCACTTGAACGAGTAGGTGGCCGTCGTCTGCCCCGCCGCAACCGTAATCTGCGCCCGGTTGCCGCCGCGCCCATTGTTGAACGTGTAGTTGAACTGGATCACGCCTGCAATCGTGAGGGCCAGCAGATGGAAGGTGACGGTATACGTAAAAGTGACGTGACTGCCACAGACAAGGCCAGCAATATTATCTGGCGAGACAGCGAGGTCTACACTGGTGACCCGGAACGGCAGAGGCATTGGGCTGAGCTTGGGGTTAGGTGTGGGTGTTCCTGCTCCACTGCCACCACTTGGGCCACACGCCGTCAGCAGCAGTGCGATGCCCACAACGATGAGCGCTGACAGGCGAAACCGTCCGTTGAGCAGAGATCGCCGCTGCGCTGCGCAACCGACCGCGCACGAGACGCCACATGAGACGCTAGTGGAGACGCATCCGGTTCCATTTTCCTTCTCCTCCTCTTGAAGAAACTGTATACGCCATCATCGCGCAGGCGTTCGCTCCCATCACGATAGTCTAGGCGTAAGCAAACCGAGCAATGTTGAGATGGGGGCCGCTGTCAGTTCCCGTCCAGACAATGACCGAGCGGCTGAATCCCTCGGATCTGCCAGATAGGCTGGTGAATCCAGGCGCGACGATGCGCGTTTCATTGTGCAGTGTGAGTTTGTTGGATTCCCGCAGCAGCGGTTGGGCTGGCGCCATCGTCTCCTGTCGAGGCGAGGCAAAGACTGTGGTTGGCAGCGCGATGCCCAACAAGAAGGCCATAGTAGTGACCGCAGTGCTCACAAGGGCCACAAGTCTACGAGTGCGGTATATACGAGTGCGGTATAAATGCATGTGCCTCCTCCTTCGCATTCGTTACTATGCGCCCAGGTCGCTTGCTATTCTCTTCAGGTGCTCCTCGTTCATCCTTTTGCGCTCCTGCGTATGAGGATGCCGACTGTATGTTCTCTGTAACACAGTCCCGTCACAGTTTGCAGAAGCGTCATCGCAGACGCATCACAAAGCGCCACAGCTTGAAGGGATGGCAACTAACGAGGTGTATACTGTACCGAACAGTAGTGATGGAGTATGGATATGGAGGCAGACTATAGCGGGTGGAGCGTGGCGACATGATCAGCGCTGTGGACCTCAATAACGGGCAGGGCGCGAGTTGCTACCGCGATACATTGCAACCAGGCTGCGCCAAAAGTGGAGACGAACCATGACAAATTTCCTCACAACGCTCTCAGTCACTCACGTCGTGCAAGGCATCATTGTCGGCGCCGTACTGGCGTTTCTCACGGCAAATCTCATCATGAACGCCGTGGTTAGAACCATGACGACGACCGTCAACGGGTGGAGTACCACTTTGAAAGCCGGCCAGCCCGGCAATGGCATCCTCCTATCGGCCGCCTGCGCCAAAATCCTGCCCGCCGTCAATCTGGCGCAAGAGGCTGCGTACTGGACAACGACTGTTGACAGCGCGGGGCGGAGGCTGAACGGTCAGCGCGAGTACGTGCTGCATTTTCCCGCAGGACAGCTCCCGCCGAACGACGCATTCTGGTCGCTGACCATGACCGATGTTGTAGGGTACATGGTGAGGAACCCCATCAATCGCTACAGCGTCGGCAGTCGCTCCGGCCTCGTGCCGAACGCCGATGGCTCAATCGACATTTATCTGCAGCGCACGGCGCCCGCAGGACACGAACCCAACTGGCTGCCTGCGCCGACAGGCTCCTTCAAGCTGATGCTCCGCGCGTATCTGCCCGGCCAAGCTGTCCTCGACGGCGCGTACCACGTGCCGCCCGTCACGGCAGCCCGTCATGAAAGTGCGGTGATGTAAGATGAACCGGCTGATTCTGAAATACGGATATCCCATTACGTTCGTCATCCTGGCCATCTTTGCCTGGGTCGTCTACAGAATTTTCTCGGCGGGAGGGATCGGGGTCATTTGGTTCGTCGTCGTGTCCGTCCTCGTATGGGCACTCGGCACGTTCGTGTTCCTATTTCTCTGGCCAACTTTCGCGTACAGCGCCTACAAACGAGCGGTCCTTCGGCATGGGCTCGGCGGTGGCCCCATTCCCGTCAATACGCTGTACGCGGCGCCCAATCTCAGTACGCCCGCAGCGTCAAACGCCAGCTTATTAGCAACCGGGACCGACGACGTGCTCTACGTCGGCGGCTGGCTCGATCTCTCCATAGGGCCGCTCGTTTTGCACGTGCCGGACATGGCGGGCCGGTACTACAGCGTGCAGTTCACTAACCCGTCGGACGGCGCCGATTTTGCCTACGTCGGCAAACGCACCACGGGAACCGCGGCTGGCGAATACCTCATCAGCGCGCCGGGCTGGGAAGGAACCGTGCCGCAGGGAATGGCACAGATTGCTTCGCCGAACAAGTCGGTGCTCGTAGTCGGTCGTGTATTTGTCGAGAGCGACAGTGATCTCCCGACCGCCTACGGGCTTGCGAAGCAGATACAACTCACATCACTCAGTGACTGATAACCTGATGTTTATTCAGTCAGTGCAGCAATCTTAACCTGGTCACGATCAGCAGTATTCATCAGCATGCGCCAGGTATGCAGATCGTGTCTCAACACATCTCGATTGGCGATAGGTACATGCCAACGTGAGGCCATTGTGATGTGGCATGGGGCTGCGCGTAATAGATCCGTGAGACCGGTTTGCTATCACCAATTATGAAAGAACACGCTGCCGTGATGTCTTGCGAATAGGCGCTGGTCACATCACACGCGAGGAGAAACCACCATATATCCTATGTATCCCTGGGAGCACACGCAGCACGGGCGACCAGAGCGCCGACGGGAAGACCATCGTCAGCCTCCCGGGTTAGCAGTGTTAACTGCCGCCAGATGTACTGAGGAAGGTCGCCTGAGCTTGGTTGCTATGCGTGAACAGGTAGACCTTCAACGACTGGTCGAAGAGTATGGCCTGAATGCCCAGCGCCCATGTGCAGGCCGAGCCGCGCTCGCGGCGCAGATCCAGACGATCTTTGTCGCGGACCGTGGGGTGTATGGCAGTCCACGCGTGCATGCGACCCTGCGCCGTCAAGTGAACACCCTGCTCAGCAGCCGTTAGTTGTCAGCGGCGCCTGGCAGTGGCAAGGTGAACCAGAATGTGGAGCCTTGACCCACCACACTCTCGATTCCCACCTGACCGCCATGCAGTTCCAGAATGGTCTTGCTGATGTAGAGACCCAGGCCAAGACCAATCCCTGAGCCGTACTGTACTGCCATAGTGGGGACACGATAGAAACGGCTCCACAAGTGTTCCTGCTCTTCAGGCGACAGCCCGCGCCCGGAATCCTCCACGCGCACAGAAGCTGAACTGCCATCAGTTGCAACACGAACCGTCACAGGCTGATCCTCTGGAGAATATTTGAGTGCGTTGGAGAGGAGGTTGGTGACGACCTGGGCAATGCGATCAGCGTCAATGCAAAGGACAACAGCGTCGCTATCCTCTGGCAGAGAGACCCGAATGTCACGCGATGGATGGAGGGACCGCTGTTCCTCAACGGCTTCCAGTGCGACATGCCCAAGATCGCGCGCCGCCAGTCGTAGCTCTAACTTCCCTGCCTGTATGCGCGAGAGGTCTAGCATATCGTCAATCAGACGTTGCTGGCGATCGATTTGCCCAAGGGTGCGGTGAACGAGTGTACCCAGGCGCTCGAACTCAACCGCGAGATCACCGGGGAAATCAGGCAGTGCAGTCAGCGCCTTCGCCATACACGCAAGCCCGCGCCCCGCCAGTTGCAAACTCAACTTCGAGCTGGTGAGCGGTGTGCGAAGTTCATGCCCTGCCACGCCGATGAAGTCGTCAAGGCGCTGGTTGGCTATGCGTAGTTGGTCTTCGACGCGCTTCCGTTCCGCGATCTCAGCTTCGAGCGAAGCCGCTTTCTGTTGCAGGAGCGAGATTGCCAGCAGGCGCGCATCAGGCGCGGCCAACGCCGAATAACTCTCATCTGGCAACACGCGGGAATGGCAATGGCAGATTTCATTGAACACATCGCTCCGCAGGTGTTCAGCAAAGCTGGACATGGCATAGCCGCAGAAGAGCGAGAACGGCACAGTCGTCTCGGATTGCAGCTCGTTCCAGAGTTCTTCCAGGCGGATAGCGGCGCCTGATTTGCCCTCGACATGCAGCAGCGCCACCATCTCCCCAAAAGCGCGCATATGCCTTACGTTGCTGCCCGCGCGAGCGATCAGGCGTCCCATTAACTTCGCAAAACGCTTCGGGTCTGGTTCGTCGCCCACCATAAATTTCGAGAGCGTTTGGGCCGCATCAAGCATCAGTAACCTGCCACTCCTGTGAGCGGCGCGATGATCGACGCCCAGGTCGCTTAGTCGCCGCTCAAGACCCGCCCGATGCGATGGCGTGGCAATCACGATGCAGGCGTCATCGGCGCCCAGACCAGCAGCAATGTAGTTGCTGAGCGCATTGATGAGGAAGCTATCACTCTCGTAAAACTGAACGACGTGTTCACTCGCCTCACCACTATCGCTCCATTCGATATGCGGCGCAAGCTGCCGCTCGGGATGATAGTGTGGTGTCTGGTCAGTGAGTGGTAGCATACCAGCTATCGTTGTCATGCGAGGTGACCTTCCGGTAACGAGGACCTATGGCGTGTAACTAACACAGTCGCGGTTACTGGGTAGCAAGACACATGCCAGCCTGACCTTTGTGTCGTAGGGCCGAATCCTGTCAGCCCCACCCTTTTGGCTTCCGGCGCCTATTCACTCGCTTGACGCACATCACGTTCCTGAGACGGTTTGGCGTCAGCGTTTGGCTGGCCAGACATGCCGACGAGCATGATCAGCACGCCGCCGATCTCCAGCCAGCCGCCATAACATAACCGGCTATCTGGCGTGGCAGAGTAAGAATCACCACCACTTGGTCGGCGCGTGAAAGTTGTGGGGCGGGAAGCTCATCCAATGGGTTATCACCTTCCTCAGTGATATGAGTATGATATGAGCGCCAAGCGGTCATAACAATCCATACAAACAAGACGGCTGCGGCGCATCGTCAGGATACACCACAGCCGCATGCCGCGCTATTCAGTCGTTGGTCGCTGGTTACAAGCTACATCAGCCCAGACATCAGCTTGTCGAGGGCTGCGTGTGAGGGGCGTAGCTGCTCCTCGGTCAGTTGCGCCAGTGGCGTCTCTGGCAGGCGCTCAAGCTCAGTCAGCGTGGGGCGCTTTTCGTTGAGGTAGATCAGGCCGGTGATGAACTCCTGCTGTTGATGGGCGTCTTCCAGCAGGCGCATCGCGGCATATTTGTCGGTCGGATCGTAGTGGTTGTCGAGCTTCTTCAGCCGCACCGTCGAGCCGTCGTGCATCTCCACGTTCACCGTCTCGCCCTCGGCGTAGTCCACCGTGATCTCCTGGCGGGCGGGGATGAAACTGAAGTCGGAGACCACTTCCTCATGCGCCTTGCCCCAGGCATAACTCTTGGTGGAATCTTCGTGGTCGTTGAACGAGACGCATGGGCTGATGATGTCAAGCACCGCCGTGCCGCGATGGCTGAGCGCCGCTTTCAGCAACGCCTCCACCTGGCGCGGATCGCCCGCGAACGAGCGCGCCACGAAGCCGCAGTCGGCGATCAATGCTTCGAGGCACACGTCAATTGGCGGCAGTTCGTTCACACCGGCGTACTTGAGCTTCTGACCCTCATCGGCGGTGGCGGAGAACTGGCCCTTCGTCAGCCCGTAGACGCCATTGTTCTCGACGATGTAGACCATCGGCACATTGCGGCGCACCAGATGCTTGAACTGGCCGATGCCGATGCTGCCCGTGTCGCCGTCGCCGCTCACGCCAATCGCCACCAGCGTGTGGTTCGCCAGCACAGCGCCGGTTGTGCAGGAGGGCATGCGCCCATGCAGGCTGTTGAAGCCATGCGACTGGTTGAGGAAGTAGGCAGGCGTCTTGCTGGAGCAGCCGATGCCGCTCATCTTGATCACTCGCGTCGGCTTGAGCGCCACATCATAGGCGACGGAGATGATGCGTTGCGAGATCGAGTCGTGGCCGCAGCCCTTGCAGAGCGTCGAAGGACGCCCTTTGTAGTCGTTGCGTGTCAGCCCGATCAGATTCACATTCTGGGCGGGCGGTTCTTGAATAGCAGCCATAGTCTTATCCCTTGTATCGTTACATGTGAACGTGACGTATGAGGCACTTCAGTCCCTCTGCCGTCCGTGCGCTGGGCTTTCAAGCCCGCGATCCGTTCCGTGCTCCGGCCCTTCAAGGCCGAGAGCGCCCGACTCACCCCTGTTCGTGTTGCAACACATTGGTGGCGATCCAACGGCCCGTCAGTGGCAGGCCATCGCAGTGCGCCAGCGAGGTGAGCTTCGTGGCGGCTGTCGGCTGCTCCGTCAGCAGGATCGCGTGCATCTGCCCGTCGAAGTTGGTCTCCACCACGTAGAGGCGCGGATAGCGGGCCACGAACGCGCTCAACTCCGTCGTGGTGGGCAGCGCGCGCAGCCGTAGATAGCTGGTCTTGACGCCCTGCGCCGCCAGCATATCGCGCCCCTCCTTGATCGCTGGATCATTCGAGCCGTAACTGATGATGCCGATCTGGGCGCCATCCACCTCGTCAATCACCGGTTTTGGCACAATGGTGCGCGCAAAGTCGTGCTTGCGGGCGAGGCGTTGCAGGTTGGCCTCCCAGTCGTCGGGCCGCTCGGTATACTGCGCCTCTTTGTTGTGGCCGCTGCCACGGGTGAAGTAGGCCGCCAGCGGGGAATCTGTGCCGGGTACTGTGCGCGGGCCAACACCATCACCTTCGGCGCCATCGTCATAGCGGCTGAAGCCGCCCAGCCGCTGAAGGTCAGCCGCAGACAGCACCTTGCCGCGATCAAATGGCTTGTCGGGATAGGCGAACGGCTCGCTCATCCACAGGTTCATGCCCAGGTCAAGGTCGCTCATCACAAAGACCGGCGTTTGCAGCCGCTCGGCCAGGTCGAAGGCCATCCAGCCCGCCTCGAAGCACTCTTCCATGTTGGCGGGCAGCAGCAGCACATGCTTGGTATCGCCATGGCCCAGATAGTAGGCCATGATGATGTCGCCCTGCGAGGTGCGTGTAGGCAGGCCGGTGCTTGGCCCCATGCGCTGGATGTCCCAGATCACACAGGGGATGTCGGCGAAGTAGGCGTAGCCCGCATACTCGGTCATCAGCGAGATGCCGGGGCCGGAGGTCGAGGTCATGGCGCGTGCGCCCGCCCAGCCTGCGCCGACGATTGTGCCGATAGCGGCGATCTCGTCCTCCGCTTGCAGGATCGAGTAGTAACGCTCGCCGGTCTCTTTGTTGATACGCAACTCTTTGGCATAGTCGTCGAGCGCATCTATCAGGCTGGTCGAGGGCGTGATCGGATACCACGCGGCGACCGTGAAGCCGCCAAAGACGGCTCCCATCGCCCCGGCGGAGTTGCCGTTGACGAGAATCTTGCCCGCCGTCTTGTTCGAGCGCTGCACACGGAACCTGTCGCGCTTGACGATGTTCTGGCGGGTATATTCGACGGCGGCCTTGACGACACCGAAGTTCATCTCAATCGGCTTGCGCTTGCCGCCAAAGTGTTCGCTGATGGCACGCTCGATCTCGTCGAGGTCAATGCCCAGCAGTTCGGCCAGCGCGCCCACATACACCATGTTGGCGACATAGGGACGCAACTCGGCGTTGGCGCCCGAATCCTTCGCCATCTGCGCGACGGGCAGCGAGTAGTAGGTGATGTCGCTGCGATCCTCGGTCAGCTTCCACTCGGTGGGGTAGATCAGCACACCACCGGGCGCAATGCTCTTGATGTCGTCGGCTGCCGTTTGCCGGTTCAGAGCGACCACGATCTCGGCGGTGTCGCGGCGGCTGACATAGCCATCCTCGCTGACGCGGATATGAAACCACGTCGGCAAACCCTGGATATTGGAGGGGAAGATATTTTTGCCGCTGACCGGAATGCCCATGCGGAACAGCGCCCGCACCAGCGTATTGTTGGCGGTCTGCGAGCCAGAGCCGTTGACCGTGGCGGCGACGATGCAGAAGTTGTTGGTGCCTGCAGGACTATCGTGTACATCCTGCGCCAGCGCACTCCGCTGTACGCTTGTGGTGCTCATGAGACATTGCGGCGGCGCAGCAACTCACCAAGACAGCCGGTGGCCACACCGCCCCTCCTTTCGACGGGGTTCGATTCGTGAAATCAAACGAAATCAAACCGGTGAATCAAAGACGGCAAAACAACATCAGACGCTGGAGCGCCGATGGGGTACAAAGGGGAAACAGATCCTCTGAGTCGTCCAATCCGCGTATGTCCGCAGATGTCTACGCAACGCTACCTACACACTCGCACACGTCACCAATTGGACCGTCACTGATATAGTATATCGCGTTCAGGACAAATTGATCGCCTTGTTTCGACAGAATGGATAGATTTGGGATAGTCAGTCACAATATTGTGTGGCTACCCACAACACAAACGCCCCTTCTCACACTGGGAAGGGGCGTTTGTGTTAGTGGCGCAGTCTAGTCTATGGCTGCACGACGCTGTTATGGCGGATCACATCACGATACCAGAGGGCGCTGCGTTTGGGGTAGCGGCGCTGTGTCTCATAATCCACATAGGTGATGCCCCAGCGTTGGGTATAGCCCTCAGCCCACTCGAAGTTGTCGAGCAGCGA
>JBDTAI010000153.1:0-11937 GCA_039924685.1 Ktedonobacterales bacterium | reverse complement strand
AGGCGATGCCGTTGTCACGCTTGAGCGTATCGCCCAGCGAGAAGCCCGCGCCGATGCTGGTCTGCTCGCTCTGCGCGCCCCGACGGTCAAGCGTCAGCGTGGAACTGTCCACGGTGAGGGTATCGAGCCGGTGATGCGCGATGTCGCTCTTGACATCCGACAGCAGGGTCGAAAGGTCTACCTGGCGCGGCTGGTTGATGTGCTGCGTGATCCCAATCACCAGCAGGAGGACCGCGAGCGCCACCGCCACCCCAAGCACAATACTACCGCGCGTCCACCGGAACTTGAACATGAACATTGGCCTCCGCTGATCTCTCTGCTGATCGCCTGTTGGTCGAAATAACGCGCCCATCGCCAGAGCAACCAGCGCCGACGTGGGTCGCGCGCGAACTGTGCTGAGTTCATTGAGGGAGCGTCTTACTTTATACCCGTTTCACTTGTCCTACACTACTACACCGTGCAGAACGGTAGGTGACAAACAGGACTATCTAGCCTATGTCAAGTGTCCGCCGCCATCCTGCGGCTTCTCAGCGGCTGGCGATGGCTCCGGCAATTTGGGCCAGTGGGGCAGCGCCGCTCGCAGCGCGACCCCCTGGCCGAGCAGCGTGATCAGCGTGACACCATAGACCACCTGCTCCAGCAGCGAGACATGTGGAACCTGCGCGGGCAGGCTCAACGCCAGTGCTAGTGAGAGCGCCCCACGCAACCCTGCCAGCAAGAGCAGCGGCTGCCAGATACGCGGCAGCGCGGCGGGCCAGCCAAGCGTGCGAACATAGCGCACATAGGTGGTGATGACACCATCACCAGCAGGCTGACGTTGAATGTGTGGGCGATGGGGCACGTCTTGGTGTCGTTGGCGCATGCGTTGCGCGCGACGGTGAGCCAGCGCGTTATACGGCAGGATCAGCAGCGGGATCAGCAGCGCCCGCCCGACGATTATACCCAGCGTGGCCCACAGGATCGGGCCAGCCGCGGACAGCAAGCTCGATGCGCCGATTTGCAGGCCCAGCAGCAGGAACAGCAGCGAGTTCGCCACGAAGGCCAGGAATTCCCACACATTGTCAACCGCTTCGAGCGCCTGCTCCGACATGCCATGGCGCCGCCCATAGCTGCCCAGCACAAGCCCGGCGCAGACCACCGCCAGCAGGCCGGATGTCTGGATCAGGTCGCCGATCAGGTAGACGCCATACGCGACCACTAGCGTCGTCAGAATCTCGATCAGGCGATCCTCGAAGCGGCTGAGGAAGCGCGACACCAGATAGCCGACGCCGATCCCCAGCAGCGGGCCGCCGACGAAGAGCCAGACGCCATGCAGCAGGATCGGCAGCAGCGAGCCGACGCTCATCTGGGCGTTGGGCGCCTGCAAGGTGAGCAGCAGACTTAGCACAATCGTATAGGCGACGGCGCCCACACCATCGTTGAAAAGGCTCTCGCCCTCGATGATTGTGCGCAGCCGCGCCGACATGCCAAGCTGGCGCAGTAGACTAACGATGGAGACCGGATCGGTGGGCGAGACGATGGCCCCCACCAGCAGCGCCACCAGCCAGGGGAATCCGGCGCCCAGATGCAGCACGGCGCCCACGACAAACAGTGAGATGATCAGCCCTGGAACCGCCAGCAGCAGGATCAGCAGCCGGTTGGCCATCAACCGCCACACATCCAGCGCCCAGGCGCCCTCGAACAGCAGCGTCGGCAAGAAGATGAAGAGCACGACATCCGGCTCCAGCCGCAGGTTGAGCGTGAGATGCGAGACGCCCAGCAGCAGCCCCACCACCACCAGCGCCAGTGTATAGGGGAAACGCAGCCGTCGCGCCACCAGCGCCACCACCAGCGCCACCGCCAGCAATGCAGCGAACACCGCCACCTGTGCAGGCGTCCCACTGGACACAGACGCCAATGACTTCGCCAGCGCCGTGCTTCCCATTGCGCATCCTCCCAGCCCGCGATTCCTACACCCAATGCTAAACTGCCGAACCGGCGCCGGTGAAGTATACCGCATGGTGGGCAATTGGGAACGTTTTCAGGCGTAGCTCACCTGGGATGCTGCGGGGATTCAGGCGAGGTAGAACCGCTCGGCCAGCCGGATCAGCGGCGTCAATAGCGGCGCCAGCAGGCGACGTAGCGCCACCGCGACGAGACCAGCTAGAGCGCCCGCCAGCATGCCGCCCAGAATGTCGCCGGGGTAGTGGACACCAACATAGATGCGCGCCACGCCAATCAGGATTGCGCTGATGAGCGCGAGCGCGGCAAGGACGCCTGCCAGCGTCAGCAAGGGGCGCTGCTCTGTGGCATCGAATGCGCCTGTCGCGTCACCACGACGACGTAAGCGGCGGACCCGCACCACGAGAACCAGGGCGTAGAGGATGAGCACGGTGGTGATGGCGGCCACGACCGACTCATGATCGCTGGGGAACGAGGCGTCGGCGGCATGGGCGATGAGCAGATGATCCACGCTGGGATGCGAGACGAACGGGCGCGGCTCATAGACCAGCGCGCCCAGCACAACCGTGAGTACGACCGCGATACCGACGGCAAGGCAACCCATCAGCGCCATCATCTGCCCATAGCGGCGCACGCTGTCATCCGGCGCCAATTGGCTGAGCCGTTTGCCCAGCGGCGACCAGCGCGCCAGCGCAAACCAGAGCACGAGCAGCGCCAGTGGCGCCAGCGCGATCAGGTCGTTGGCGCTGAAGATCATCACAGCATCGAGCGTCGGCTGATGGCCAGCGCCCTGGTTCACGTCGAGAAAGCCCTGCCAGTTGTCGCGCAGCAGCAGATTGATCAGTTGTTGCATCGTGTAGCGGTATCCTTGTCATACAAACAGAGCGTAACGCAGGCTGGCGTTGACCTTCCGCAAAAATCGCGTATCTAGTACGACGTGGAAGCGTCGGAAACGTCACGGCGCCGGTATTCCGGTTGTTGTCTGTACATCTCTCTAGCGTCGTGGCGGCTTCATAGCGCATCACTCGTTTCGTCAGGCGTCATCATGGCGCTGCGGGCGCGCAAACGCCAGCCCCCAGATGGCGGCGGGTTGAGCGGCCAGCAACGCATGAGCGACTGCATCCATGGTCGCGCCAGTGGTGGCCACGTCGTCAATCAGCAGGATGCGCTTGCCCGCCAGCGAGTGCGCGACCGGGGCTGGGGTGAGCGCAAAGGCGCCCGCGACGTTGGCCTGACGCTGATGCCAGGCCAGCTTGATCTGGGGCAGTGTCTCGCGCTGGCGCAGCACCACACCAGTGCTGACGGGCAACACCAGCCGCCTGCCACACGCCCGCGCCAGCAACTCCGCCTGATTATAGCCGCGAGCGCGTGTACGACGGGCATGGAGTGGCACAGGGATGATTACATCGGCGTGAAGTT
The DNA here is from genome assembly GCA_039924685.1 of Ktedonobacterales bacterium. Taxonomy (GTDB): domain Bacteria; phylum Chloroflexota; class Ktedonobacteria; order Ktedonobacterales; family JADMIN01; genus JBDTAI01. The sequence goes on along the minus strand of JBDTAI010000153.1, from coordinate 8,577 downwards.
GCTGGCGGTGATAGGCGTCGGCCAGCAGTTCGGCCATCACCTGCGCCGCTCGCCGCTGCCCCTGGAACTTGAGCGCGATGACCGCCTGCCGCGCCGCTCCCTCATAGACGGTCGCCACACGCAAGCCTGTCAGCGATTGTGGTCCAGCGCCTGCCCGACATATCGGGCAGCGTGACGGTTTTTCCTGCGTTACACGCTCCAGTGGCGAGCCGCAACGGTCACAGAGCGGTGGCTCCGGCGTATGGATGCTGGCGCGACATCCGCCACAGAGCAGCGCGCCTCGTCCGCCACAACCGACACAGCGCGGAGGAAAGAGCAGATCGAGCAGCCGCTGCCCCCACTCGCCCATCTCTGCCATGCGTTTCTCTCCTGCTGTCCTGCTGTCCTGCTGTCCTGCTGTCGCGGGTCTAGTTGCCTGAATATGTTGGGGATTGGCTATAGTGGCTGGCACAGGCGCTGGGTGGCGGCGTAGTGAGCGGCGCCCCGATGCGCTGCAACACGACCGCCGAGCCAGCCCTGCCGACGACCTGATAGCGCCCCGACGCCAGCATTGTCTGATAGATCTGCATGTCGCACGCCTGGATGTCGGCGCCAACTGCATGAGGGATGTCGAAGGCGACGTATTGCGCCTGATAGGCCAGCGGATCAGGCAGCAAATACAGATCATACCTGTCGCTCAGATGCGGATCGAGTGTATCGGTCGCCGCCACCGAGGCGCCCGAGGGGATGTGCGCAAGCAGCGTATTGATCTGCACGACGGTCTGCGCCTGTTGGGCCGGGGGCAGGTCGCCTGCATGCCAGAACGGCGGAATACGCCCCACTGCGCTCAGATTCCACCATGCGAACGCCAGCAGCCAGACCATCACCAGCGGCCCAATCCAGCGCGACACCAGCGGAATGCGCCCCAATAGGTCATGCCACCACCGAGTAACCACGTCCACCAGCCACTCAAAGCGCGCATAGATACGACGCGCGATTCGCACGAGCGCCATGCTCCAGGCCAGAAACCCCATACTGCCAGATTGATCACCCGCTGCATCTCCAGGCCGCGCAGGCGGCCTTTGTAGCGTGCGAGCGCTCCCAGGCGTGGGTCTAGCCGCTCTCACGCCCGCCTCCAGCCGTCGCCGCGCATCATACCAGGCCGCTACACCATAGACGCCCGCCACTGTGGCAAACACCACGATCTGCGCATTGTACTGGAAGAAACCGCTATACTGTTCACTGTGGATACTGAGGATGTTGACGGCAAGCTCTGGCAACGCGCAGATCAGCAGCAGCGGCGCGAAGAGGCCGAAGCCGCCCGCCGTTCGCGCCACCATCGAGAGGTAGCCCCAGCGGCCCTGTGTCATAATCGAGAAGAGGATCAGCGGGTTGGTCAGGATGTTTTTGATGGCGTCGGCGGGGGTGGCGCCCAGCCAGGAATAGCGATACCAGTAGTTGTTGCCCGCCGTGTTCTGCGGATTGTAGTGCGGCAGGATCAGCTTGAAGCAGATGTAGACCCAGGCGAGCGAGATCGCCATCGTCGCCACGCCGATCCAGCGGCGGCGACGGTCGGCGCCCGGCTGCAACGCGACCAGCAGCCCCAGCAGCGCCAGCGTCAGCCCGACATCCTCTTTGGTCAACAGCGCCAGCGTGGCGACGATGGCGTACCAGATGTAGCGCTGCGTCGCCAGCGCCCAAATCGCCACTAGCAGCAGCGGCGTCGCCAGTGTCACGGCATGAAAATCCCACAGCGCCTCGCTCACCACAAAGGGATTGAGCAGGTAGGCGGCGACAAAGGCCACGCCCACGAACGGCAGACTGGGCAGGCGGCGCAGACTGAGCAGAAAGAGGGGAATGCCGCCGAGCGCCAGCGCCACCGTCTGCACTGTCAGCAGTGTCTCTGGCCCTGAGTGGAGCAGATAGAGTGGCGCCAGCAGGATCAGGATCGGCTCGACATGGATGCTCAGGCGCGTCGGCAGGCCCAGCGTATCGAGTCCGCGATTGGTGAAGCGCAAGAGGTGGCCATGCAGCGTATTCCAGACGGCCTGATCCATGTTGCCCAGGTCGAAGGCGTCAGCATGGTAGATAGCGTAGCGCGTGAGCGCATGCTGGCCCACCAGCAGCGCGAAGGCGATCAGCAACAGCCACACGAGCGTCCAGGCGATCTGTCGCTGGCGCTGGATCGGTTGAACTGCCCGCCAGAGCGCGATCAAGCGCGTCCGCCAATATATGATGGCGCCCGCAGTCCGTGTCGCTGGGGACGTATCTACCGGCAGTTCGGCGTGTTCAGAACGTTCGGGCGCATCAGGCAAGGCGTCAGGCAAGGCGTCAGGCAAGGCGTCAGGCAAGGCATCAGACGGACTTGACACGGATCAACGCTTCGCCTTTCTGGACCAGTTGGCCGTTCTGGGGCAAGATCACCGTGACGACACCGCTCACCTCGGCGGCGATCTCATTGAAGACCTTCATCGCCTCGACGATGCAGATTACCTGCCCAACCTGCACCGGATCGCCCACCTGCACGAATGCCGCTGAGGTTGGCGAGGGTGAGCCATAGTATACGCCGGTCAGGGGCGCCAGCACGGCGATCCCCTGCTCTGCGGCGGAGGTTGCGGCAGCGGTGTTATTTGCCGATTCACCACTGCGCGAGCGGGCGCCACCGCGCGGACGCGATGCCACGCTACGGCGGGCGGGCGGCGCGATTACCTGCGCCTCGAGGCCACGCCGGATCATCACCCGCAGCCCATCTTCGGTCAGGTCCAGTTCGCCGACCTGGCTACCTTCGAGCGCCTCGGCCAGCGCCCGCACACGATTGACCAGTGATTGCCGTTCCACTGCCACACTCCCCCTCACAAATTCCTCTCACGCCAGCGCATGCGCCGTGTATTCGCCATGTATGCAACCGGCCGGCTAGCCGTTGTAGCGACTGAAGACCAGCACAGCGTTATGGCCACCAAAGCCCATCGAGTTCGACATCGCCACATTCACCTTCGCCTCGCGCGCCGTCAGTGGCGTGTAGTCCAGGTCGCACTGCGGGTCAGGATGCGTCAGGTTGATGGTCGGCGTGATCACACCATGATAGACCGTCAGTGCGCTCACGCCCGCCTCGACGCCGCCTGCCGCGCCCAGCGTATGGCCGATCATGGATTTGGTGGAACTGATCGCCACCTGCTGCGCCGCGTCGCCCAGCGCCGTCTTGATCGCCGCCGTCTCTTCGCGGTCATTGTAGAGCGTCGCCGTGCCATGCGCGTTGATGTAGGTCACATCGCCCGGATTGAAGTGTCCCTTGTCCAGCGCGCGACGCATGCAGCGGGCCAGTCCGGCGCCACCAGGGGAAGGCTCCGTGATGTGGTAGGCGTCGGCGTTGCTGGCATAGCTGGCAAGCTCCGCGTAGATGCGCGCGCCACGCTGGCGGGCATGTTCTTCCTCTTCGAGCAGCAAAATACCAGCCCCCTCGCCAACCACAAAGCCATCACGCTCGGCGTCGAAGGGACGGCTGGCGCCCTGCGGGTCATCGTTGCGGCGCGAGAGCGCGTGCATCGAGCCAAACGCTGCCAGCGTGATCGGTGTGGAACTGGCCTCGGAGCCGCCGGCGATCATCGCTATCGCGTCGCCGCGCCGGATCATCTCCGCCGCCTCGCCAATCGCGTTGGCCCCCGTCGCACAGGCCGAGACAGTGGCGAAGTTCGGGCCACGCGCATTCAGCGCCATCGAGACGATGCCCGCCGCAATGTCGGTGATGAACATGGTGATGAAAAACGGGCTGACGCGATCCGGTCCGCGATCAAACAGCACGCGGAACTGCTCATGGCAGGTGTTGAGGCCACCGATGCCTGAGCCGATGATCACGCCTACATCGTCGGCGTTCTCCTCGGTGATGGTGAAGCCAGAGTCGGCCAGCGCCTGGCGTGACGCCGCCATCGCATACTGGGCGAACCTGTCGTTGCGGCGCACTTCCTTCCGGTCCATATAGGCCGTCGGATCGAAGCCCTTGACCTCAGAGGCGATGCGCGTCTCCTGGTCGCTGGCGTCAAATGCCTTCACCGTATCCACGCCGGAGCGTCCCTCACACATCGCTCGCCAGTTGGTATCCACATCATTGCCCAGGCCCGTGAGCATGCCGATGCCCGTGACGACGACCCGCCTCGCCATAACCCTATCTCCTCCGTGTAGTTGCTCTGTGTTCTACCAGATGCTATTTGGAGCGCCCGTATGCAGGGACTGTAGTCCCTCTCCGACCACGCTCCGGCCTTTCAAGGCCGAGAGTGGTCCACCACCTCACTTCAAGGCCGCGATCCCTCACCCTCAGCGTTTGAGCGCGAACGCCTCACTATGCTCCGTCAGGAAGTTGGTGTACACCTCGCCGCGCTGGAAATACTCGTTTTCCAGCAGCGCCAGGTGGAAGGGAATCGTCGTCGGCACACCCTCGATCACGTACTCCTTGAGCGCACGCTTGCCACGCGCAATCGCTTCGTCGCGGGTCGGCGCCCAGACGATCAGCTTGGAGAGCAGCGAGTCGTAGTGCGGCGGCACCTCGTAGCCGCGATAGAGATGCGAGTCTACGCGCACCCCTGGCCCACCCGGCGTCAGATACTCCTCGATCTCGCCGGTCTGCGGGCGGAAGTCATGCGTCGGGTCTTCGGCGGTGATGCGGAACTCTATCGCATGGCCGCGCAGCTTCACATCGCTCTGACCGATGCGCAACGGCTCGCCCGCCGCCACGCGCAACTGCTCCTGCACCAGATCGATCCCCGTCACCCACTCCGTCACCGGATGCTCCACTTGCAGGCGGGTGTTCATCTCCATGAAGTAGTAGTGGTTGTCCTCATCCACCAGGAATTCGAGTGTGCCGACGCCGCGATAGCCGATGGCAAGCGATGCCTGGATGGCGCGTTCACCCATTTCCTGGCGCAACGCCGCAGGCAGGTTGGAGCTTGGCGACTCCTCCACCAGCTTCTGGTGGCGGCGCTGAATTGAGCAGTTGCGCTCACCCAGATAGACGCCATTGCCGTAGTTATCGCAGAGCACCTGCACCTCGACGTGTTGCGCATGGCCCAGGTACTTCTCGACATAGAGGCCGTCGTCGTGGAACGCCTCGCGCACCTCGCTCTGCGCGGTGGTGAAGACATGGGTAAACTCTTCCGGGCGGCGCACCAGCCGGATGCCGCGTCCACCACCACCAGCGGCGGCTTTGAGCATCAGCGGAAAGCCGATGCGTGCAGCAGCGTCTTCGCCCTCGCCCACCGAGCGCAATACCTCAGTGCCGGGCAACAATGGCAATCCGGCGGCGGCCATCGCGGCGCGCGCCTCGGCCTTGTCGCCCATCTTCACCATCGCGTAGGGTGGCGGCCCGATAAAGACAATCCCGCAATCGGCGCAGACCTCGGCAAAGCTGGGATTTTCGGAGAGGAAGCCGTAGCCGGGATGGATCGCCTCACAGCCAGTGAGCATCGCGGCGCTGATCAGGTTGGGGATGTGCAGGTAGCTCTTGCTGCTGGGGCCAGGGCCGATGCAGATGCGCTCATCGGCCACGCGCACAGGCAGCGAGTCGCGGTCGGCTTCGGAATACGCCATCACGGTTCGCACGCCCAGCTCGCGGCAGGCGCGGATCACGCGCAGGGCGATCTCGCCACGGTTGGCGATCAGCACTTTGTTGAACATGGCCTCGGCCTTCCACTGATAGGTAGCGTGAGCATTTCGGGATGAAGCGATCATGAAGCGAACGGGACATATCGGGACATATCGGGACATACCAGACTATGCGATGGATATGCGATGGATATGCACCCAGATTATTGTACCACGATGCGGCTGTGGGGCATAGCCACTCTGGCGGCGCGGATGCTCCAGGATCGTATTCTACCTGAGAACCGCCAGAGGGCCACGGCCTTTAGGCATGTGGGTGAATGGCGGGTCGCCCGATAAGGCAATGTTCAACAGTGAACGGTTGGCAATGCTTTCCTAATGTAGTATCACTAGGAACATGAGAACGTTTGAGTACCGGCTGCATCCCACGCGCGCACAACGCCAGCAATTGATGACGTGCCTCATTGACTCGCGGGCCATCTACAACGAGATGCTGGAAGCAGTCAAAGCGCAGTACGAGGAACACGCCACGTTTCCCACGAAGTATGACCTGACGGCACGCTTCAAGGGACGGGGTGGGGATACCGTGCCAGCTACCACTGTCCAAACGCTGGCGTATCGCCTGAGCAAAGCCCTCAAACGGTTCCTGGCGATGAAGGAATTGGGCCACCCCTGCGGTTTTCCGCGTTTCAAGACCCCGAACCGCTGGCACTCGATTCAGTTGCGGCAGTATGCCGTCAGTCGGGATGTCTGGCTGGACGATGACGGCAAACATCTTCACGTTCCCGCCAAGTTGAGCAAACTGCTGAAAATCAAGCTGCATCGCCCGCTGGAAGGTACGCCTGTGAGCGCCCATTTGGTCTTGCGCGCCGACAATCACTGGTATGCGCTGATCGTCTGTGAGACCGAACCACAGGACGAGTATGGTCGTGTCCACAACGCCAGTGAAGAAGCGCCTCATCCAGCGTGTGAACATGCCACTATTGGCTTGGATGTCGGCTTGAAGGTGTTCTTGGCGGACTCGGATGGGAACGTGGTCGAAAACCTGCGTCACTATCGCAACGGAGAGAAACGCCTGGGCAAAGCCCAACACATCAGCGATAGGCGGGTGAAGGGAAGCCACCGACGCCAGAAAGCCAAGAAGGGCGTCGCCAAGCAGCATTTGACCATCAGCCGCCAACGACGTGACTTCCACTTCAAGACTGCCAAACGTTACGCTGAACGCTATCGGTGCATCTGTGTGGAAGCCTTGCAAGTGACGAACATGGTCAAGAACCATCACGTCAGTAAGAGCATTCACGACGCGGCGAGGAGCGCGTTTCTCGACATCCTCACACACAAGGCTGAGAGAGTTGGTCATGAGGTCGTGCGAGTCCCGGCGCGTTACACCAGCCAGAAATGCCACCAGTGCGGCGAGTATGTGCAAAAGAGCCTGTCGGTACGGACGCACATCTGCCCGTCCTGTGGTCTGGTGGAAGACCGTGATGTGAATGCCGCGAAGAACATTTTAACGGCTGGGGCGCAGCCGTCGTGGACAGGACAGGATACTGCCCTGGATGAAGCGAGAAGCCCCGCCCATTAGGGCTGGGGAGTCGTCACAGGCGCATGTTTCTCCTGGTGAGAGCGTGTGTGCAGGAGGAAGACGCAAGCCATGGCAATGACGGCACTACTTCGCCCCGCCCGCAGCGATGAATTGCAGCGGCTCTATGACGTGTGGTATCGCGCGGAGACGCATGATAACCCGCACCCTCCGGCGCCGGGCGAGCCGCCGATGTATCTGGCGCATGTGCTTGCGACGGGAATCCTAGTTGTGGCCGAGGAAGCTGGCGAGATACGCGGTTTCGCCGGCGCCATCACACGTGGCAATGTCGCCTTCCTGACCGATCTGTTCGTTGATCCGGCATATCAATCAGGTGGGCTTGGCAAGACGCTGCTCGACGCCGCACTGCCACCGACAAGCGGCCTGACGCGCTGCACCCTCAGTTCCAGCGATCCGCGCGCCCTTGCGCTCTATATCCGGGCGGGCATGCAGCCGCAGTGGACCAGTTTCGCGCTGCGTCTGGAAACAGCAGTGCAGCGTATGCCCCAAGCGGCGCAGGATGCGCTGAATGATGTGGAGATCCGTCTTGCCGACGCCGACGATCCGGCGTTGGGAGCATGGGATAGCCGCATCAGCGGGCGACCGCGCGCAGCCGAGCGCACGTTCTGGACACACGAACAGCACGCGATTCCCCTGTGGCTCCTTCGGCGTGATCAGGTGATCGGCTATGCCTATGTGCGCCTGGACGTGGGATCGCTACGCGATCCGCACGCCTGCATGGTGGGGCCGGTTGGCGCGAACACGCCCGATGACGCGGCCACCTGCGCGCTCGCGACCGTTCACTGGGTGGCGCAACGGGCGGCTGTGCTGCACATGGACGTACCCGGCCCGCACGCATGTCTGCCGCTGCTGCTGGAACGCGGCTTCCGCATCCTCTACGCCGATACGTTTGTTGCGTCGGCCAGCGCGCCATTGTTCGATGCGCGCTGCTACATCCCATCGGGTAGTGATCTCTTCTAAAATTCGCTTGCTACACCGCTTGCCATGAGACGCCTATGGCACATCGAAGGTGGTGACAACCTGCTGCACTGGCAAGCTCATGCTGCGTCTTGTTGGCAAGCTCCTTTGCTCAACGCCGTTCTACATCGTCAATATGGCTCCAGAACAGCAAAACGCCGCCGATCCTGCAATGGGACCGACGGCGTATTCGTGGTTGGCTGGTTATCGTGTTATCGTGTAGCGACGATTAGACGATTATTCGAAGTGGCCCTCGGCGGCGAGGCGCCGCTGCTGCGCATAGAGGTTGGTCCATGTCCAGGCGAGGCGCTCATAGCAGCCGTCATGCGTGCGGTTGCCGGTGTCCGTCTCCCACGCCCAGCCGTTGATGCGCTCACCACAGACCTCGCACTTGAAGCGGCCCATGCTCAGGCGCTGTTTGCGGTTGGCATAGAAGCGGCTCATCGTGCGCG
>JBDTAI010000152.1:0-14020 GCA_039924685.1 Ktedonobacterales bacterium | reverse complement strand
GTGTATTACTACTTCCCTGTTGGCTCTGTCAACGGTAACTGTGCAGTCAATAATACATGCCCGCTAGATGTAGGCTATGTCTCCTCGACCAATGGGGGCAGCAGCTGGAGCGCCGTGACACAGCTTGCCGGGCCGATGACTCTAACGTGGCTTGCCAGCACCAATCAGGGCTACATGGTCGGCGACTACTTCTCGGCGTCGTTCGTCGGCGGCAAGGTCTATCCGGTCTTTATGGTCGCATCGGCGCCTAGTGGCGGCGCCTACAATGAGGCGGCGTTCACTGTGTCAGGTGGATTGGTGGCTTCCGGCGGCAATCGCACATCGGCTGGCGACCGTGTGCGTGTCTTCCCGCATGGCGCCCCGCTGCCCGTCACGCCACAGCACACCCGCCATACAGCGTATTAGCCTACAGCGGCGGGAGAGATCGCGGCATATTGTGGGGCGCGCTCGGCCTTGAGCGCGGGTGAGACACGCTCGGCCTTGATCGCGGGTGAGACACGCTCGGCCTTAAAAGGCCGGAGCACGCACGAGCGCGGGCCTGAAGGCCGTGCAAGGCTGTCCATCATTCCGCTCGGCCTCTGCCTCCCTTCTCCCGGGAGAGGGGGTCGGGGATGAGGTCATGCGCCCCAGGCTGCGTGGGCCAGCGCCTCCAGACGTGGAATGGACTGTGCTGCTGTGCCACCAGGGAGACTGAGCAGTGGCTCATCCATCCCCAGGCGGCGCCAATCGCGCAGCCGCGCCACCACCTCGTCGGCTGTGCCGATGATGGCGGTCGCGTCGAGCAGCCGGTCACTCACGGCGGCCAACGCCGCGCCCTGTCCACGTTCCCAGCCCTTGATGATCGCCTCTACATCCTCACCGAAGCCGTGGTTGCGCAGCATATCGGCATAGAAGGTTCCCATCTTGCCGACGTAGAAGGCGATGGGACCAGCCGCGCGCCGCCGCGCCGCCACCCGTTCGCCCTCATCCAGCACAACCTCACACATGATATAGGGCGCAATCTTCACGCTGCCCGCCGGGCGGTCGGCTGTGCGCGATCCAGCGTCGAGTTGGGCGCGCAGTTCGGGGAAGTCTTTGCTGGGCCAGTAGGTGGGCAGCACACCATCGGCGATCTCGCCCGACTGCGCGATGCTCTTTGGCGTGAGCGAGGCGATGTAGATTGGGATGTGTTCACGCGGCGGACGGAAGCGCAGGGTGAAGCCGCGTTCGAGGTTGAACACCTCGCCCACATAGTTGAGCGGCTCACGGCGGAGAATCATGTTGATGATCGCCGTATATTCGCGGAGACGGCGTAGCGGCTTCTGATAGGCGACGCCGTGCCAGTCTTCGACCACCTGTGGGCCGGAGGTTCCCAGCCCCAGCAGCATGCGCCCGCCTGAGCGTTCATCCAGGGTGGCGGCAGTGCTGGCGATCAGCGCGGGGGAACGGGAAAAGACGTTGGCGACGCCCGCGCCAACCTTGATATGGCTGGTGGCGTTCACCAGATCGGCCAGCGAGGTAAAAAGTTCATAGCCCCATGCCTCGCCGAGCCAGACCGAATCGTAGCCCAGGCCATCTGCCTGCCGCACCGCCTCCACTGCGGCCTTCCACTCGCCGGGGAAGACGGGACTATCGGCGATCAGTCCGATGCGTAGCGGCTCACTGTCGCGCTGCTCTGCTGGCGCTGGGATAGTTTCGCTATCGGTTCCGCTTGTTGCGTCTGCTGTTGGCTCACTCATGACGATCCCCTTTGGCTGCGTCGTCTGTGTCGCGTGCCGGACTGCGCTCGGCCCATTGTGGCGGCAGATGCGTTGCTCTCGGCTTTGAAAGGCCGGAACACGGACACGAACGGAACTGAAGTCCCTTGCGGTGTTATCCAGCAGCGTAGCAGCCGATGGCGCTATCCGTCAATGTTGCGCGCAACACTGGCGCCTGGTGATGCTGCGACATCAGAGATTAGCATTGCGGTGCGGTATACTGCATCCAGCCGCCTACAGACGCTGGCATAGTGGCGATTCAGGAGATGTAGCAGTGAACGATTCCTCGCCACCACTCGAAGTCGAACATCCACCCCCCGGCTATCTGCGCATAGCCGACCTCCTGAGCGCCTTATCTCTGGCGGCTGATCTGGCAGTGGGGCTACCAGCAGAACATGCCGTCAGATCATGCTACCTGGGGATGCGGATCGCTGAGCGGCTCCAGCTATCGCTCGATCAGCAAGCTGGCCTCTACTATGCCGAACTGCTAATGGACGCAGGCTGCACGGCCTGGACCAGCCACTTTGCCAGGTACGTCATGAGTGACGAGATTCTGGCGCGGCGGGAATTCGTGTACTACACCGACGCCCATAACCCCATCGAGGTCATGGGGTGGCTCAAGGAGTACGTGGCGGCTGGGCAGCCAGCGCATGTGCGGGCCGAGCAACTTCTGAATTTCGCGCTCCACGGCAAGGAGAGCACGCGGGAGGGCTTTCGCAACACCTGTGAGGTGGCCGGGCGATTTGCAGAGCGCCTGGGCATGCCCGAAGTGGTGCAAACTGCGCTGGTCTCGGTCTTCGAGCAGTGGGACGGCAGCGGGCCGGGTGGCGCGCGAGGGGATGCGATACCGCTGATCTCTCGGATTGTCTATACTACCAGTTTTCTCGAGGCGTTCCATCACGTTGGCGGGCGCGTGGCGGCCATACATCTGGCAGAGGAGCGTAGAGGAAAAGCCTTTGATCCTGCGGTGGTAGATGCTTTCCTCTCCATCGCGGGTGAGCAGGCGCTGTGGGAGATCATCGAACAAGAATCGGTGTGGGCGATTGTGCTGGCGATGGAACCGCCATCTCCCTATCGGCACATCAAGGAGGAGAAACTCGAACAGGTTGCGCTGTCCTTTGCCGACTTCGCTGACCTGAAATCCTTCTACTCGTCCGGTCATTCCCGCCGGGTGGGTGATCTGGCCGAGCGGATGGCCAGGCATCTGCGCCTGCCTGAAGCGCAGATCAGTGTCATCCGCCGAGCTGGCCTGATGCACGATCTTGGACTGGTAACCGTACCATCCTTCATCCTGCACAAGCCACACAATCAGCTCACTCAGGTCGAATGGGAGCGGCTGCGCCTGCATCCCTACCACGCCGAGCGGATTCTGGCGCGTGTGCCGGTCCTGGCGCCAGTCGTCCCGCTGATTGCAGGCCACCACGAGCGTCTTGATGGGCAGGGTTACTATCGTGGACTGTCGGGATCGCAGATTCCGCTTGGCGCCCGCATTATTGCTGTCGCTGATCGCTACGATGAACTCACCCATGAGACGCCTGACGAACCGGCGGTTGATCAGGAAGTGGCGCTACAACGGATGACTGGCGAGGTCGGGCATGCCCTCTGCCCCGACGCCTTTCGGGCGTTGGCAGAAGAAGTGGACGCAGTCGGTTCGATTCCTCCATCCAGACGGAAGCATCGTTCTCCAGACTGGCCAGCAGGTCTGACCGACCGGGAAGTGGAGATTTTGCGCTTGTTGAGCAAAGGATTGCGCCAGCGTGAGATAGCCGAGCGCCTCACACTGAGTGAGCACACAGTGCGGCGCCACCTGGAACATATCTATGACAAAGCGCGAGTGAACACCAGGGTTGGCGCTGTCCTGTTCGCCGTTGAGCATGACCTGTTGGACTAGCTGGCAATCTTCTGCTCCCTCTGCTCCCTCTGCTCCCTCTGCTCCCTCTGCTCCCTCTTTGCGACGTCCAGCCGCGACGACAAAAAAATAGGATGATCATCCGATGCCCATGCGCCAGGGGGCGGGTATCGTATGCCTTGAGCCAGCACTACAAGCTGGTCGTAGGCAGGCAACGATCCCAGAAAGGGTGACACCCATGGCGACAGTGGAACGAAGCGTTGTCATTCACGCCCCTATCGAGCAGTTTTTGAGCTATGCCGCCGTTCCCAGGTGAGTTTGACCGTCAGAGTGCGTGTGATCGGACGGGAGCGCGTACCTTTGGGCTACCCGGCGACCGCCCGATCTTGGGAGGTGTTCCATGAGCAGTCTCGCAGCAGCCTTCAATCGCTCAGGTTTCTCGCGCTTCATCAACAGTTTCGCTGGGCGCATCTTTCGCCTGGTTGCGGGCGCAGGATTCCTCATTCTCGGCCTTGTCGGCCTTGTCTACCAGGACTATCCGCTCGGTGTCCTGTCATTGGTGTGGAGCTTTTTCCCATTGAGTGCCGCGGTGTTTGACATATGCTACATCAGCGCCTTATTGGGTGGTCCGCTCTCCAGCAAGACGATTCGCAGTACCCGCAAGGCTGACGCCCGCTAGGGTGTGGGAAATGGCTGGCGGTTGACGGTTGACGAGATCGGCCAGCTATGGCATGCAGGTGAGTTCCAGACCCCATTGTCTTTCGGCGTGGTCACTAGCGGATTGCGCTACATCAACATCACACGAGGAGTGTCAGCATGAGTACCTTCACCAGCAAAACGAATACCCCGCAAACAACAGTTGTCCCTGAGCAGTTCGACGCCGAAAAGGCCGGAGCGTTCGTCGGCAAGGTGGTGGTGGATTGCGCCGCAACGGTGAGCGTGGCGCTGGCCGTGATCGGCGACCAGCTTGGACTCTACCGCGCAATGGCCGGTGGTGAGCCGATCACGTCTGTGGAACTGGCCAAGCGCACCAACACCAGCGAACGCTATGTGCGCGAGTGGTTGATCAATCAGGCAGCCGCAGGCTATCTGGATTACAATGCAGCGACAGGGAGCTACCTGTTGCCAGATGAGCGCGCAGTGGCGCTGCTGGACGAGGACAGCCCGTTCCATGTCGGCGGCGCGCTGATGATCGCGCTGGCGATGACGAAGGCCGAGCCACGCATTCGGGAAAATTTCCGTACCGGCGCTGGCATGAGCTGGGGCGAACACGACGCATACATGTTCGAGGGCTGCGAGCGCCTGTTCCGTCCCAGCTATCTCGCTAACCTCACGCAGAACTGGATTCCGGCGCTGGATGGTGTGGAGCAGAAGCTACAGCGTGGGGCGAAGGTTGCCGACATCGGCTGTGGCCACGGCGCCTCGACGCTGATCCTCGCCAAAGCCTATCCCAACTCCCATTTCTACGGTTTCGACCTGCATCCCGCCTCAATCGAACGCGCCCGCAAGCTCGCCGAGGAGGCCGGGATAGCTGATCGCGTCACCTTCGCGGTGACCAACGCCACCGAGTATCCCGGCGTTGACTACGATCTGGTCGCCTATTTCGACTGTCTGCACGATATGGGCGATCCTGCTGCAAGTATCCGCCATACCCGCCAGGCGCTCGCGTCTGATGGGACCGTTCTGCTGGTCGAGCCAGCGGCGGGGGAGCATGTGGAGGACAATTTCAACCCGGTAGGCCAGTTCTATTCTGGCGCATCAGTGCTGGTCTGCACGCCGAATGCCCTGACCACCAGCGCAGACGCGCTTGGGACCGTGGCGACTGACGAGACGTTGGCTGCTGTGGTCCACACTGGCGGATTGAGCCGCTTCCGTCGCGTGCTGACGGCGCCACTCAATCGCATCTTCGAGGCGCGCATCTAGCGTCTGCGTGTAGTAAACATCTGCTGAGGGTGGAGAGGTTATGCCCCCTCCGCCGTCAGCGTCTCCGCCAGCACGTCGGGCGCGACATTGCCGCCGCTGATGATGACGCCCGCACGCTGGCCATAGCGACGCAACTTGCCGGTGAAGGCCGCCGCAGCCGCCACCGCGCCGGTTGGCTCGACCACCAGCTTGAGGCGCAGCGCCAGGTAGCGCATCGTGGCGCGCACCTCGTCCTCGCTGACCAACACCACCTCATCTACCGTCCCGCGCACAATGGGCCACGTCAGCGTTCCCAGCGCGCCGGTGCGGATGCCGTCGGCGATGGTGTCAGGTGGAGGGATGGTCACACGCTCATCGCGCAGCTTGGAGAGGTAGGCATGGTTGGCGGGCTCGGTCTCGACGCCGACGACATGTATCGCTGGTTTGACGCCATGCGCCGCGATGCTGGAGCCGGAGATCAGGCCGCCGCCGCCGACGGGCGCTGCAATCACATCGAGATCAGGGACGTCATGCAGCAGTTCCAGCGCCGCCGTGCCAGCGCCCGCAATGATCGCCGGATCGTTGTAGGGTGGCACAAGTGTGAGGCCGCGCTCCTCGGCCAGTTGTCGCGCCAGCGCCTCGCGGTCCTGTGTCAGACGGTCATAGAGCACGATCTCGGCGCCGTAGCCACGGGTGGCGGCGATCTTGACGGCGGGCGCATCGGTCGGCATGCAGATCACGGCGGGGACACCGAAGAGCCGCGCACAGAGCGCGACGGCCTGCGCATGGTTGCCCGACGAGAAGGCGATCACACCGCGCTCGCGTTCTGTGGCGGGTAGAGTGGCGATCTTGTTATAAGCGCCGCGAAACTTGAAGGCGCCGCCGCGCTGGAACGATTCGCACTTGAAGAATACGGCCATACCAGCCTCGCCATCGAAGCTGCTGCTGGTGAGTACCGGCGTGCGATGCGCCACACCGCGCACCCGATCCGCCGCCGCCCGCACATCTGCCAGGGTTATGGCCTGCGCCTGGGTTGCCGTGCCTGTGTCTTGCGTGGTATCCGCCATTGCACCCTCCCGCATCGGGAACACTATCGCTCAAAGGCAGTGTACCGCGTGGGGATGCTGGCGGATAGGGGAAATGAGGCTGTTCAGCGCCGACTACGCCAGTTCATCCGGTTCGCCGGGGGTCTCTGGCTCTTCCGGCTGCTTCGGTTCAGTGGGCTGCTCCGGCTGTGGGACGGGCGGCGCTTCGGGCGGCTCGGTGGTCGGCTCCGGCGAGATTTCCGGCGTGGTGATGCCTGGCGTCTTGCTGGGGCCGGGCAGCTCCGGCGCGGCAGGCGCGGGCTGAATCTCAGGCGTCGTCACACCAGGCAACTCTGGAGTGAAGCCAATCTCCGGGCCGGGTGTCGCCGGAATGGTTGGGATGGTGGCGGGGCTATCGGGTATGGTGGGCGTAGGTTGCCCTGGTGGTGTCATCACCATGCGCTCTGCTCTCTTCCTTGTGTTGCTGCTGGTGGCGTCCGCTGCCTGCATTGACGATTTTACCGTGAGCTTCGGACACCTTCACTGGCTGTAGGGGCGCCCGCTGGACGCCCGCCGCGCCGTCACATGTACAACAGATTTACAATAGACGCAAGCGCCGCGCCAGAATGGCGTTGTGCAGATTGGGCTATATACAGGCGTCGTCACGCGACGCGGAGGTTGGGCCACCGATGCGTCAGGTGGGGCCGCTGGTGTACAACCCAAAGCGTTCGTCGGCCCAGGCAAAGTAGCCTGGCAAATCGTCGAAGGCGCCAAGCGCCGCGCCCTCATCCAGCCACGCCAGCGCCTCACGCGCATCTTCCACTGCCTGCGCCGCTGGTTCGCGCTGTGCTGAATCGCCCTGCTGGGTCTGCTGGATGAGATGGATGAGATAGGCGCGCACATGGTCTACACCCGCGCGGGCCATCTGCTCCACGTCAACGCCGACCTGTGTTTGTGAGTTCGCCTGCCGCGCCTGCCAGATCAGCAGCGCATCCTCCGGCTGACCGAAGCGTGCCAGCAACGCCACCAGCGTATACAGCGTCTCGCCCGCGTCCTGGTCTTGCGCCTGATGCGCCGCGACCTCCTGCGTGAGCAGCCAGCGCGCCAACGGGCGATCCGTCGGGCGGATGTCGGCGGCCAGTGTGGCGACGAGTTGCGCCCGCTGTTCAGCGCGCCGCGACTGCTCTGTGGCGAGCAGTGTGGAGTCGAAGCCGATCATCTCCTGCGCCTGTCGCATCTGCCCGCCGCCTGCGCGCAATGTGGTTAGTAGTGCGTTGGCGCTGGTGTCACGTTCCATGCGTTGTTCGCCGCCCGATTTGGTAGATCACTGCGCTTCGTCATCATCAGTTGCATCGAGTGGACGCACCTCAGCCAAATCCACGCCGAGTGTGCGCATCACCTCCTGGATCAGTGGATCGTTACGCGCCTCGTCATCAAACGCCGGGGAGGTTGGCGTCGCAGCAGGCGCCGGTTTACCATTCAACCCATTGGCGCCATTGAGTGATGTCTCACGCAGGTTGCCAGTGGCGCCATTGTGGCGCCCATTGCTCTGGGCTTTAGATTGCATGTCAGGTTGTTGGGCTGGTCCCGATGGTTGGCGCTGTGGCGCGGGCGCCGATGCTGCTGGTTGCGTTGGTTGCTGGCGCGGCACGGTGACTCCCAGCCCAAGTGGTGTCCCCTCCAGCACGACACGTACTCGCAATTTCGCGCCTAGCGCCTGTTCGAGTGCCCACTCCACCGCCTCGCGCTTGGCAGCGTCGCGCAATCCGCTCGCATGGAAATCATGCTTGGCCTGCAAGACCAGCGTGGGCGGCGCCGCTGGCGCCTGTGGCGCCTCCAGCAGTACTGGAAAGGCGTTGTTCAGCAGAGCGGCGGCAACGATGCCCACGCCCGAATGCTGACGACAGACCTTCTTCACCACCTGCCACTGCTGTTGCGCCTCGGTCAGCCAATCGCGTTCCGGGCGAGTGGGGGCCACAGGTTGCGCGCTCGTCGCATTCACTGCTGGCGTAGATGCGGGTTCGTCGTCGGCCCACTGCTCTTCGTCGGGCCATCTGTCATCATCGTCGTCGGCGCTCTCGCTGGCAGATGGCATGGATGATATGGACTGCACAGACGCCGCCATTGTCGCCGCTGCCTGTTGTGGTCCTGCCCACTCACCGCGATCAATCGCCGCAAGATCAAGCTCCTCCACTGGCTGGCTAGCTGGCTGACTCTTTGCTGGGGAAGCCGCTTTGGGCGCAGGCATAGATGGCGTAGATGGCGTAGATGGCGTAGATGGCGTAGATGGCGCCGGTGAGGCGGATGGCAGCGATGGTGTATAGCTCTGCGTCGCGCGAGTGGTCGGAGTTGGCTGCATTGGCAGGGGCGTCGGTGGTTGGGCGATGGCGAAGGTGGGCGCAATGTGTGCCTGTTCTGCCACAAGGGCAGTGCCATGCGCGCGAACGCCGACACATTCCAGAAAGGTGAGTTCGAGGGCAAGCTGCGGAACGGGCAGCCCACGCGCCAGCGGCTCGTTGCGGGTGAAGGCGCGGGCGCACGCCATGATCTCATCGAGCGAGAAGCGATTGGCAAGCTCGGTCAACTCGCGCGCCTCGTCGTCGGTGCGCTCCATCATGCGCGCCACATCGGCGCCTGCGCGGGCCAGCAGCAGCGCCCGCCACTCCTCAGCGAGCTGCGCATTGAGCTGGCGCAAATCTGCGCCCGTGCTGACCATCTCGTTGATCAGATCGAGGCCATCGGCGGCGCGCTGCTCGGCCACCGCCAGCATCAATGCGCGAATGGCGCGGCTATCGCCCTGCCCCAGCATCTGGCGTGTGCGCTCATAGTCCACCGAATCGCCACAGAAGGCCACCGCCTGCTCGAGCAGACTCAGCGCATCGCGCATGCCACCTGCGGCGGCGCGCGCCAGCAGATCGGCGGCGGCTGGCTCCAGAGTCAGTCCCTCGCCCTGCGCCACATGATGCAGCCGCGCCACAATATCGCGCACGCTGAAGCGGCGGAAGTCATACCGCTGGCAGCGCGAGACGACGGTGGACAGCACTTTGTGCGCCTCGGTGGTCGCCAGCACGAAGATCACATGCGGTGGCGGCTCCTCCAGCGTCTTGAGGAACGCATTCCACGCTTGTGTGGAGAGCATGTGCGCTTCGTCCACGATATAGACCTTGAAATGACCCCCGCTGCTCATCAGGTTGACGTTCTCACGTAGTCCGCGTATGTCGTCTACGCCGTTGTTTGAGGCGGCGTCAATCTCGATCACATCGGGTGAGCGACCGGCGGCGATTTCCTGGCAGGAGACACACTCGTTGCATGGTTCGCCATTCTGGGGGTTGGCGCAGTTGAGCGCCTTCGCCAGTAGCCGCGCCGCGCTGGTCTTGCCGGTGCCGCGTGGCCCGCAGAAGAGATAGGCATGCGCTAGCCGACCGTCGCGCACGGAGTTGAGCAGCGTGCGGGTGACGGCCTCCTGTCCGATCAGATCGGCGAAGGTCTGTGATCGCCATTTGCGGTAGAGCGACTGTGACGCCATGTATGCTTGCCTTTATATGCCTCGTGACTGCCGGAAATATCCTCAACGCCGTGTGTCCTCTAGGGGCACCACGCTACTGTGTACGAATGTATGATACTACACAATGCTGCTTCTTATAGAGACGAGACAGAGCGGCAGCAGGCGCACAGATGGGGCGGATGGCGGAAAGGAAAGTGGTGGAGCAGGTGGCAGCGGAGGAAACTACCAGCGATAGGCGCTATCGGATATATGGCGTGGCTCCCTATACGGTGATCGTCGTGCATGGCGGCCCTGGCGCGTTGGGGAGTCTGGCGCCGGTGGCGCGTGAACTGGCGCCGCAGTATGGCGTTTTGGAGACGCTGCACACGGCGCTTTCTGTGGATGGCCAGCTTGATGAACTGCGCGCGGCGATCACAAGCGTCGCACAGCCGCCGGTTGCCCTCATCGGCCACTCTTGGGGCGCGATGCTGGGCGTACTCTTTGCTGCGCGCTATCCGGCGCTGGTTGGCAAATTGATCCTCATCGGCAGTGGCGTCTACGAAGATTCCTATGCGCAGGGCATTGATTCCACACGCCTGCAACGACTGAGCGCGGTTGATCGCGCCGAGATTCAGCGGTTAGCTGCCGCATTGGACGAGCCGAACATCCGGGACGCCGACGCCGTGTTTGCGCGCCTGGGCGCCCTCTTTGCCAAAGCCGACACGTATAACCCGCTGCCAGGCGAGCCTGAACAGGATGCTCTCTCGCCACAGAAGGACGTGTTTGAAGCCGTCTGGCCCGAAGCGGCGGCGCTGCGCAGACGCGGCATATTTCTGGAGGCCGCCGACCAACTTCAATGTCCTGTCGTGGCGATCCATGGGGAGTATGATTCGCATCCGGTGGCGGGCATTCAGGAGCCGCTCGCCAGAACAGTGAAGGATTTTCGCCTGATTGTGCTTGCGCACTGCGGCCACGAGCCCTGGATCGAACGAGAAGCCCGCGATACATTCTATCGTGTGCTACGTGAAGAGCTTGCGCAGTAGTGAGCGCAATGGGTGAGCATGATGAGCATAGGGAAGAAGTGGCAAAGGGAAAGCGCGGAAAAAAGGGCAAAAAAATCAGGTCGCGCACCCACCGTCGGTTCGCGTCTGCCAACACCTATCATCCTCCGGCTCAGATTCGGCAATCCTGCGGCGCTCAGAGCGGTCCACTTACCGCTGCTTCAATCACGATCTGACGGGGTTCGCAGACATCTGCCGCGCAGGGACCGAATCCTCATAACCATTGGATGCATCAGCATTGGGTCAACACGGAATCTCGGGTGGGAATTCAGCCTGGCATCAAGAGCGTTTCCAGTTCAGAGAAGCCCTGGCTCCCCACCTAGCGCGACCTCACTGCATAGTCTATCCCATTCTGGCGCCTAAGTCAAACGCGCCGGGACAACTGCAACTGGCGCGGCGCTCTGGATGTTTCTATCAGTGGCGAGACGTTCTCTATGCTTGATGCTGGAAAGCTGGATATTCACCGTGAGACTGCGAGACTTTGGCGCGTTGCTGCTGCTGGCAGCGATCTTTGGCGGCTCATTCCTCTTCATCCGCGTGGCGGCGCCTGCGCTGGGGCCAGTGACGCTGGCAGATGTGCGTGTGCTGGTGGCGGGGCTGGCGCTGCTGCTCTATGGCGTCCTGGGTGTTCGCAAGCGGATGAATCTGCGCGCCTACTGGAAACGCTATCTGATCCTTGGCGCGCTCAACGCTGCGCTACCCTACAGCCTGATCGGCTTTGCAGAGTTGCGGCTGACGGCGGGGCTGGCTGCGATCCTCAACGCCACCACGCCGCTCTTCGCCACTGTCGTCGCGGCCTTCTGGCTGGGCGACCGCATCACACCTGCCAAGCTGTTTGGCCTGCTGCTGGGTATCATCGGCGTCAGCGTCGTGGTCGGCTGGAGTCCGCTGGCGCTCGATGGCGGCGTGGCGCTGGCGGTGGCGGCATCGTTGCTGGCGGCGCTGGCCTATGCGCTGGGGGGCGTCTATGCCAAGCGTACCTTCGTCGGCGTGGCGCCGCTGGCGCAGGCGACCGGGCAACAGCTCGGCGCTGGCATCGTGCTGCTGCCGTTCGCCATTCCGCTGACGATTGGCGCGGCGCCCACGCTACACCTCTCACCCGATGTGATTGGCGCTGTAGTAGCGCTGGCATTGCTCGGCACGGCGCTCGCCTACCTGATTTATTTCTACCTGATCGTCACTGTCGGGGCGACCTCGACGCTCAGTGTCACGTTCCTTGTACCGTTCTTTGGCCTGCTCTGGAGTGCGCTGTTCCTGCATGAGCCAGTGAGCGTCGGTTCGATCCTCGGTCTGCTGATCATCCTCGCCAGCATCGTGCTTGTCACAGGCTTGTCGCTGCGTCCGCCCACACGCAGACAGAGGGTGGCGCTGGAAACGGCGGCGCCACATCAGCAGTAGTGCCCATATGTGTGAACCTGCCGGGTGAAAGAACGCTCCTTCCCGCGTTCGATAGGAAGAAGCTTTCTCCGTGCAGGTTACGCCTGCTATGCCTGCGCGGACTGCAACGCCTTGATGGTATCGAGCGCCTCGGTGATGTGGCGTTCGGCGTGCAATTGCGACGAGAAGATGTGGCGGATGATGCCGTTGCGGTCAATTACAAACGTCACGCGGCCCGGCAGCAAGCCCAGTGAGGCTGCAACCTTATAGCGTTTGCGCAATTCACCGTCCTTGTCGCTCACCAGAACGAACGGCAGACGGTATTGCGCGGCGAACTGCTGGTGCGATTGCTCCGAGTCAGAACTGACGCCGATCACCTCGGCTCCGGCATCCTTGAACACCTCGTAACTGTCGCGGAAGGCGCAGGCTTCGGCGGTGCAGCCGGGGGTATTATCCTTCGGGTAGAAGTACAGAACAATCGCCTGTTTGCCCAGGTAGTCGCTCAATCGTACTGGTTTGCCCCACTGATCGGGCAGTGTGAAATCTGGCGCCCGCTGGCCCACCTGCGTCCCTGCGGACATCTCTGAATTGCTCATCTGTGGGATGTCGCTCCCCTATAGACGCTCGTTAGCGTGTGTCCCATCAGCGCCGTATTGGCACTGGAGCGTTGCGAAGCATGTCGCTCTATACCATGATACGGCGTAGAGTTGCAGGTAGGACCACATACCTTTGCGCTGGCAGCCAATTGATTTTACGCCGCCCGTTTCACGGTCTGTGGCTCCATGAAATAGGCCCAGGCGAGGCCCACGCCCAGCACGACCAGCAGCGTGAGCGAGGTTCCCGCGATCAGCAGGGGAGCCACATTCAGCGAGTGCGCCGTGCCAGGGAATAGCGCGACGATGAACACCACAAGATAGAGCAGTACACCAACGGCGCGCGCCACCAGCAGCGCCACTGCGCGCAACGCCACAGTTTTCACCAGCGTGCGGGCGTCGCGTAGCAGCAGCAGAAGGGTCTCCAGCGCGCCGAGGCCACTGGCGACAACGAATGCCGCCTGCCAGACAAACGATGCGCCGGTCGAGAGCAGCGCCAGCAGACTCATCGCGCCGGGCAGCAGGAAGTAGAGCGAGATGTTGGTGGCCATGCGGCGGCGGTCGCGGTCGCCGATCCACTCGGCGTATTTGGTCTGCAACACCAGCCACCACAGTCCCAGCAGCGTGAAGCACAACTGGGCCACCGTCTGGTAGAACACGGCAAGCTGCGGCATCGGTCTCCTCCTGAAACTCCCTCTGCGCACTGACGACCAATGCACAAGTGAACGGTTATAGATTGGGTTGGGACCAGTATAGCATCACCCGGCGCAACATGGCGCTGCTTGTCCAAAGGAATTCGCGCCACCGGGATCAGCAGCGCACGGCTGATCTCTTGATTGACGAAGGTATCGGCCAAGACCGCGTGCTACGATGTGCTACGATTGCGCACACAGGCGTTCCGCAACCACATCGAATTATTCTGATCAGGCTAGCGGTCTCGATAGGGATCATCAGGATACTAGTTGTACTGCTGTTGTGACGGATAGTTGGAGG
>JBDTAI010000151.1:0-4326 GCA_039924685.1 Ktedonobacterales bacterium | reverse complement strand
AAGCGATGGATCGCCGTCATTTGTCGGGAGAAGCATGAGCGAGAAAGGCGAGGTAGCGGATAAAGCCGCCTCGCCAGACATGTTGCGCGCTCTATGACGCGCCTATAGGCTTACCAGGTGATGGACTGACTGTAGACCTGCATGCTGGCGCCGTCGCGTGTGTCAGACCAGGCGGCATGCGTCACACCGTCGAGGCCGGTCACAAGCTGCGTGTAGTCGCCGAAGAAGCTGCAACCAGGGAGGCAGCAAGTCATCGTGGGGACGGCACGATCAGTACGGGGGTATCACCATGGCGAATGTAGCCCCAGGCGCGCGCCTCACGCTCGATAGTAGCCGGTGATTTCGCCACAGCGATTTCCTGCTGCGTCTGGTGGGTGTCTTGCTGGATAGCGATATTCTGGGCGCGGGTCTGCGCCGCCTGCCGCTCGATGCTGCTACGTGTCCACGTCTCGCTGGCCGTCGCCACCAACAGCGCCACACAGATCGCCAGCGTCACCCATAGCAGCGCGTGCGTTCCCAGGCGCGCATGTGGAACTGGCGCCTGATCACGGTCACGCTCCGGCTGCTCAGGCGGAGTGGTAGGAGCAGTATAGTCAGCGTAATCCTCAGTGTTCATCACGTGGACATTATCCTCTATGTAGTCTCGCTCTCTTCCTCATTCTCGGCGGCGGACTGCTTCCGCGTACGCCGCGAGACTTTGAGCGGCGTCGTCACGTCGGCGCGTGGGAGCATGGGCGTCTCGATTAATGAGGCGTGTGTCAGCCGCAGCCACTCCCCCATGCTAAGGGTCTGGGCGCGGCGCGTTGGCTCAATCTCCGCCGCCGCCAGCCACTGGCCAACTGTCGCTGGATCGCAACGCAAATAGCGCGCCAGACTGTTGTGTATCTGCTTGCGTTTCTCGCTGAAGCCGCCATGCGCCAGCACAAAGAACCGCTCACGCGCCGCCCCTGCCAGCAGTGGCTCACGCGCTGTTTCGATGCGCACCACCGCCGAATCCACTTTGGGCTGCGGAAAGAACGCGCTGGCGGGAACATCCGCCACGATCTGCGGCTGACCATAGAACTGCACGCTGATACTCAGTAGACTCATCGCGCCTGGCGCGGCGGTCATACGTTCCGCTACCTCGCGCTGCACCATCACCACCAGCAGCCAGGGGGGATTCTGCGCCTCGAAGAAGTGGCGCAACGTCAGCGCTGTGATGTAGTACGGCAGGTTGGCGACCAGCTTATAGGCGTCGGCGCCGAAGATCATCGCTGGTTCGACACGCAGCAGATCAGCATGCAGGATTTCGACGTTGGGGTGGGGCGCCGTCGTCTCACGCAGCACCGGCAGGATGGCGCGATCCAACTCGACAGCCACCACACGCCGCGCCCGTTGCGCCAGCTCCACCGTCAGTGTCCCCGGCCCGGCGCCCACTTCGAGGACACGATCATCCGGCGTGAGGTGCGCCGCCGCAACAACCGCATCGAGTGCGGCGCGATCCACCAGCAGATGCTGTCCCAGACCCTTGTTGGTATGTGACACCCCATGCCGCCGCAGCAACGCCCGCAGTTCACCCCGATTGGTAAGGTCGTAGATCGGCGCCTGCGCTTCTCCCTCTGCCCCTGGCGCAGTTGGCTCACGGCGTATGTCTGGGCTGGTGTCTGAGTTTGTGTCAAATGGCTGGTTACTCTGCGTCACACAATAGTCCTTTTGCTTTTCCGGTCCGCGCACTCTATTCTAACATCTCCAGGAGCTGGGAGATATGAGAGAATGTAGGCCAGAACCTACCAGTCATGCAGACGCGTCAATGATGAGAATAGAGCGCCGGAATAGCAAGAGGCAGCTTTTTCCTTTTGGCGCCGCGATCTGGTAGTACCTTCTGCGTCGGGTTGACGGCGTAGGAGTATAATAGCCTGCGGGAGTAGTGTGGCGCCCAACACGCTATCGTCAAGGCTATCGTCAGACGCCGCACCGCATCATCACCCATATCGAGCAGTTTATAACGAGCGATAGACAACCGATAAGCGGCGCGCGGCGAGCCGTTCCTGTTCGCGTAGGGATGCGCGAATGATATACGAAAGAGTTGGGGGACAGTAATGCAGGAGTGGAGGCTCGGCTCATATGAGCTGGTGCGCCGACTCGGCGAGGGCGGTATGGCGCAGGTCTACCTTGCGCGTGATGTGCGACTGGGACGTGAGGTGGCTGTCAAGGTGCTTGATCGCCGCCTTGCGGAACGTCCAGGCTTCCGTGAGCGGTTTCTGCGCGAGGCGCGGGTAGCCGCCGCATTTGACCACCCCAACATCGTGCCGCTGTATGACTTCGGCGAAGAGGGTGTGCTCTTTCTCGTCATGCCCTATGTGAGTGGTGGCAGCCTGCAAGACATCCTTGTGCGCACGCCGCTGCCGATGGGCGAGGTGGCGACCTATGGCTCACAGATCGCCGACGCGCTAGCCTACGCTCATCAACGCAAAGTGGTCCATCGGGACGTGAAACCCGCCAACATGCTGATGCACGCTGACGGTCGCTTGATGCTCTCGGACTTTGGCCTCGCCAAGATCGTCAGCGCATCGAGCCGCTCGGCGACGCCACGCAATCACCCCGACGCAGGCACACCAGAGTACATGGCGCCGGAACAGATCGGTGGCCAGAGCGACGAACGCTCGGACATCTACGCGCTGGGCGTTGTGCTCTATCTGCTGCTGACCGGGCGCCTACCCTTCACCGGCGCGTCATCAACCGCCGTCATGGAGGGGCATCTCTACAGGCTGCCGGAACCGCCACGCCATCTCAATGCCGAGGTGACGTCGGCAATGGAGGCAGTGGTGATGCGCGCGCTCGCCAAGAAACCGGACGAACGCTTCCAGCGGGCAAGTGAACTGGGCGCGGCGCTGCTGGGCGCGCTGATTGCAGCGCCGCCATCAAACAGCTTTTCGCTGGGAACACCACGCCCGATCTCGTACCCCTCCGGCGTCGCCCCACTATCCGGTATGGACGAAATCGTGTTGCCCTATGGCTATGGGTCGGGCGCAGGCATGGTTGATGGGAGTATCGCTGCTGATGCGCCGTTCGGCCAGCCCAACGGCTACTCAGGCGGCTTTACGGGGATACGCCCAGCGCCCTCGCCGCTGATGTCCTCGCCTGCCGACCCCTTCGCCAGCGCGTCAGGTAGTTCCAATGCGCTGCCCCGGCTGGACATGCCGTTCACCAGCATACCTGCGTCTATGCCATCATCGCAGCCCACTGCCATTCGCAGCCCCATGCCCTATGCGACAGACATATCGAATGGCGGCTCGGATGTGATGGGGATACCCGGCTTACCACTGGGAGCGCCTGTTGTCTCCTCGCTGCCCATCGGGTCCAATCCCGGACGTAGCCGACCGGCGGGGCCACCATCCTACACAGCCATGGGGCGCCCATCGTCGGTGACGCCCGCAGGAATGCGCGCCATCGTGCCACCCTTGCCAGTGGCGCCCTACTCACCACCGCCGGGCATGGCCCCCTGGGCTCCTATGGCGGGAGTGGCGACACGAGAGAGTCTGCCACCCCTGCCCACGCCGCTCGTCATCAGCTCACACCATGAACAGGCTGACCGACAGAGCGAGGACACCGGCGAACGGCGCACGCTGCTCTGGGTGGTGATCGTGGTGCTCATCATCGTCCTGCTGGTGGCGGCAGGCGCACTACTCCGCTGGCTCCAGACGGGCGTGATCATCTCATTCTGATGGCTGCGCGCGTCTGCGCACCAAACCGCAACGGCACGCTAGCCGACATCCACCCGCGGCCTGTATTGCAACGCCTCTGCGAGATGGGGCGCGGCGATGGTCTCGGCGCCCGCAAGATCGGCGATGGTGCGCGCAAGCTTGAGTGTGCGGTGGAAGGCGCGGGCGGAGAGTTGCAGCCGCTGGGTGGCCGCGCGCAGCAGTGATTGCGCCGCCTGGTCTACCTCGCAGAACTGGCGCACCTCGGCGGGCCCCATCTCGGCGTTGCACGTCACCCGCTCACTGCCTGCGAAACGTAGGGCTTGCCGTTCGCGCGCCGCAATCACCCGCGCCCGCACCGCCGCCGACCGCTCACCCGCCGTGCGGTCCGTCAGCTTCTCATACTCCACACGCGGCACCTCGATATGAATGTCTATGCGGTCCATCAGCGGGCCACTGATGCGCTTCTGGTAGCGCGCAATGGTCGAGGGGGAGCAGGTACACTCACGGGTAGGGTCGCCCGCGTATCCACAAGGGCAGGGATTCATGGCGCTGACCATCATGAAGTTGGCGGGGAAGGTGACGGCGCCCTGGGCGCGCGAGATGGTGACGACGTGATCTTCCAGCGGCTGACGCAGCGCCTCCA
>JBDTAI010000150.1:0-6785 GCA_039924685.1 Ktedonobacterales bacterium | reverse complement strand
GCCCACTCGAAGTTGTCGAGCAGCGACCACACATGGTAGCCGCGTAGCGCCACTCCGGCATGCGCCGCGCGCGAGGCCGCCACCAGATGATCGTGCAGGTAGCTCAGGCGCTGGGAATCGTTGATGCTGGAATCGGCGTTGAGGGTGTCCTGATAGGGGGCGCCGTTCTCAGTGATATAGAGCGGCAGGTCGCCATAGTCGCGCTTGAGGCGTAGCAGCAGATCATAGAGGCCAGTAGGATAGATGGATTCCCAGCTTGCCACCGTGGTTGGATGGACACCATTGACCACCTGCGGCCCGGCGGTGACGACCAGCGGATTGTAGTAGTTGACGCCAAGCTGGTCTATTGACGTTCCAATGGTGGCAAGATCGCCCGGCTGAATCACCGCATTGGACGGCCAGACTCCCGCCAGCGCCGCCGTGACATCGGGCGGATACTGCCTGTGCAGGATCGGATCGAGGTAGAGGCGGTTCTCGAAGCCGTCTTGCAGGGTGACGGCCTGCGCCGTGCCATCAGCAGCGTCGGCGGGATAGACTGGCGACAGGTTGAGCGCCGCGCCGATATGATGCTCGGCGTCGGGGTAGCGCGCTCGAAACGCCTGCACGGCCAGCCCATGCCCCAGAAGCATGTGATGTAGCGCGACATACGCCCGTTGTGGATCGTGAAAGCCGGGCGCGTGCGTGCCATAGATATAGCCGACAGTGGTGACGGTCTTTGGCTCATTGAGCGTCAACCACGAATGCGCCTTGTCGCCGAGTGCCCGGTACACCACATCGGCGTACTCGGCGAAACGCTGCGCCACATCGCGGTTCTCCCAGCCGCCAATGTCTTGCAGCGCCTGAGGTAAGTCCCAGTGGAACAGCGTTACCATTGGCTCGATGTTGCGCTGCAACAGTCCATCCACCAGCCGCCGATAAAAGTCGAGACCCTTCGCGTTGACGGCGCCTGCGCCAGTGGGCAGAATACGCGGCCACGCGACCGAGAAGCGATAGGAGCGCACCCCCAGCGACTGCATCAGGTCGAGGTCATCCTGCCAGCGGTGGTAGTGATCGTCGGCCACATCGCCATTTGAGCCATCAACAATCTTGCCCAACGTATGGCTGAAGCGATCCCAGATGGACTCGCCGCGCCCATCCTCACGCGCCGCCCCTTCGATCTGGTAGGCCGAGGTGGCCGCGCCCCAAAGAAAGCCCGTAGGGAAGCTGTACGTTTCGGTTGTCGTCGTGGCTGGATGGGTCTGGCTGCCCAACGAACAGCCCAGCATGGCGCTCTCCACAATGGCTCCCCCGGTGAGTATAGCGGCCTGACGCAGCAGTGTTCTGCGCGTCATCAATGGCGCGACGAGTGATGATGGCAAGAATGCTGCTGGCGGCGCGACGCAGGGCGCAGCTTCCGGCGTGGGCGCGTCGAACGGCGCTCCCAGAGTGGTATCTGGTGTCATGAAACTCTCTGCTCGATCTGCTCGATCTTCGCCCTTCGTGAATTGCGGTGGCTAGCCGGTGACGCTGCCAAAGGTGAGGCCCGCGCGCCAGTAGCGTTGCAGCGAGAGGAACAGGGCGATCAGTGGCAGCACCGAGAGAAACGAGCCGGTGACGATCAGGTTGTAGAGCAACTCGTGTGACGCCGGATCGAAGTTCCAGGTGGCAAGACCGAGGTTTAGCGGGAACAGGCTGGGATCACTGAGGACCACCAGCGGCAGGAAGAAGTTCTGCCAGATGGCAACGAACTGGAAGAGGAAGATCGTCACCAGCCCCGACCGCATCAGCGGCAGCGCCACCTGCCAGAAGATGCGGAACTCGCCCGCGCCATCCACACGTGCGGCGTTCATGATGTCGTTCGGCACGGCATCCGCCGCGAAGACGCGCGCCAGAAATACGCCCGTTGGATAGAGCAGCGCGGGCAGCAGCACCGCCCAGTAGGTGTTGGTCAGGTTGATCTTGCTCATCAGCAGATAGGTGGGCAGCGCCAGCGTCGTCACCGGCACCAGCACCGCGCCCAGCACCAGCGTGAAGATCACGTCGCGTCCGGGGAAGGGGTACTTCGCCAGCGCATAGCCCCCCATCACCGAGATGAATGTGCCGACCAGCCCGCCAACGCCCGCGTACAGGATCGTGTTGAAGACCCAGTGGATGTACTCGCCGTTGCCATAGGTGAACGTCCGCGAGAGGTTTTCCCACAGGTTGAAGTGGGCGAACCACAGGCCGAACGAGCTGAAGAGATCGGTGTTGTTCTTGGTGGAGGAGAGCGCCAGCCAGTAGAGCGGCGTCAGGAAGTAGACCGTCAGCGCGACGAGGAACACATAGGCGACGATGTTCTTCAGCGATAACTGACGGACGCCTATCAACTGACGCTCATGGTCGCCTGTACGCCGACTGCGCCGCGTGGCGCTGGGCGCATCGAGCGGTAGATTTGCCATGCGCTACACTCCTGACTGTCGGCGCGTGAGGCGCAGGAAGCCATACGAGAAGACGAAGGTGACGAGGCCCATGATTACGGCGAGCGCGCCCCCATAGTAGTAGTTGGTGTCTACGAACGCCACGTTGTAGGCATAGATGTTGGGCGTGAATGTCGAGGTGATCGAGTTCGACAGGCGCGTGAGAATCAGCGGCTCGTTGAAGAGCTGCAACGTGCCGATCAGCGAGAACAACACGCCCAGCACCAGCGCAGGCACGATCAGCGGCAGCTTCAGCCGCAACGCGATGCCCACCTCGGAAAGCCCATCCAGCCGCCCCGACTCATAGATCTCCTGGGGAATGCCTTGCAGCGCCGAGTAGAAGATCACCATGTTGTAGCCGGTGAAGAGCCATGTGGAGATGTTGGCGATGGACCACAGCACCGTGTTGGCCCCCAGAAACGACGGCGTGGGCAGATGCAGCAGGTCAGTGACGCTGATGATCGGGCTGGAGCCGGGGCTGTAGAAGAAGCTCCACATGATGGCGGCGACCACGCCTGGCACCGCGAACGGCAGGAAGAACGCCAGTCGGAAGAAGCTGCGGAAGCGGATCACGGCGGAGTCCATCAGGAACGCCAGCGTCAGCGCCACGATCATCATGATCGGTATCTGCACCACGCCATAGAGCAGCACCCGCTTAAAGCCATCCAGGAACGAAGGATCGCGCAGCGCCTTCACGTAATTGGCGAGGCCGACCCAGACGACCTGGGGTGGCCCCAGCCCCAGGCCATTGAACTGCACTTTATACAGGCTCTGGTCGAGGGCATAGAGAAACGGCAGGAAGAAGAACGCGGCGAAGAGCAACAGAAACGGCGCCAGAAATACGTATGGCACAAGCGCGCGCCCCACACGCCGCAGCGAGAAGCGTCTGGCGCGCCCTGAGAGCGCAACTGGCGCCGCCTGGCGTGTCTGTTCGGCGGCGGTGGTGGTTGCTGCAGTCGCTGTGGATGGAAGTGGCGTCTCCATTGGCTCCGCTCCTCTCGCCTGATGGATGCTGATGAATGCGGATAGATTGGGGTGATTGGTTGGGGATGATGGTGACAGGCAGGTCGGCTGTGCTACCTGTCACCACGCTTACACTGGCTTTGGCGCTGGCGCCTCACGCCACCAGTGTAGCAGCGTGAGGCAAACCTCTCCAGCAATTGCCAGCGTCGTCAGGATTTGACGTTGATGCCGCTGGCTTGCATATCCGCCACGACCTGCCCTTGTAGCTTATCCAGCGCGGCGGAGAGTGGTGTCTTGTTGGCGATGGCGGCGTTGACATCATCGCCCATGAACTGGTTGACATTGGTGAGGTTGGGCGGGAAGGTCCAGCCTGATTGAATCGTATCGTCGGCGAAAACCTTGTCAATCACCTGATTGCTGAAGTACGGATCGGGCGATGTGACCTCCGGGAACTGCTGGGCAGTCGTGTTGGATGGGAACCAGCCGATCTCTTTCACACCGATCTTGAGGCTCTGGCTGTTGGTGAGATACCAAGCCGCAAACTCTTCGGCTTCTTTGGGGTGCTTGGTCCCGGCGATCACTGAGATGGCCGAGCCACCCCACATGCCGCTAACGTTTGCGCCAGCTGTCCACTGCGGCATCGGAGAAACCGCCCACTTGCCGGATGTATCGGCCGCATCGCCCTTGACGACGCCCTGGCCCCAGACCGCCGACGGCCACGAGGCAATCGTGCCTTTATCCAGCGCTGCGCCCCAGTCGCTCGAGAAGTCGCCAACGGTGGAGACGAGGCCCTGGCTCACCAGTGACTGCCAGTAGTCCGCAACCTGTTTGGAGGCGGCGCTGTTGACCGTGACCTTCCAGGCGTTCTTGGAGGAATCAATCGAGAACCAGGTGGCGCCCGCCTGCCACATCAGACTCTGGAACCAGCCGGTGCTGGATGGCGGGAAGGTGGCGATGTAGTAGTTGGGGCCAAGCGCATGAATCTTGACGGCATCCTGCGCGAACTCGGCCCAGGTCGTAGGCGGATGCGCGATGCCTGCCTTCTGGTAGATGTCGGTGCGATAGAACAGGCCCATCGGGCCGGTATCCTGCGGGAAGCCATAGATCGCGTTACCGCGTGTCACCTGCGACCAGGCGCCAGGCACGAACTGGCTTTGCTGGCTGGCCGCGCCATACTGAGAGATGTCTACCAGCGCGCCATTTGCGACCATCGTGGGGATGTACTGGTACTCGATCAGCGCAACGTCCGGCGCATTGCCCGCCTTGACGGAGGTGATCACTTTTGGATAATACTGGTTAGGGCCGGATGGCTCCTTGAGCGCGGTGACGTGAATGCCAGGGTGTGTCGAATTGAAGATGGCCGCCTGCTCTGTAATCTGCTGGTTGAAACTCCAGAATGTGAGGTTGACAGGACCGCTGTTCTGCGTGGATGACGTGCTACACGCCGTCAACACTGACACCAGCCCCAGCAACACTGCCAGACAGAGGGCTGACCGTTGTCGCCAATATCGCACGGGAAAACCTCCTGAGCATGAATGGAAAACGCAGCGACGATGAAAGGCGCCGACCGTGAGAAACTCGGATGGTCACGGACGGTCACGGAATCGCAAACGACTGGGAACAACTGGGAAGCAGCCGAAAAGCAGCCGAAAAGGACTGCCGGATGGCGGAATGAACGATGGAGACTGTGGTGAAATCAGCCACCGACAGTGCGGAGATGGCACAGCGCCGTAAAGAACAGGATCGACGCAAGGCCGGGGAGACGTGAGCGCCACAATGGACGCTATGATCAGCAATTCTTTGGCAAATCGTGAGGCTCGCGCTGCACTATACGCTTGCAACAGGCAACAGGTATGCGACTCGCCAGCGGTATGGCAGCGGCGGGAAATTGGCGACGGCTCCTTTCGGGCGGCTGGATCTGAACACGCTTCCGTTATCGTTATCGTAACCGGTTACAGAGAGTATACGGATAGGATGCCGTCTTGTCAAGCCCTTCTGGAGAACTTTGCAAAAATTGCTCGAAATTGTGCTGACCACGCCCACTACTTCTGCTATCAACTGCAATCAACGGCAATCAACGGCCATTGGAGTGGTATGGTCTACAGCCGACTACAGCCGTCTACAGTGGATGTTGCAGCAGGACACCAGGCGCCGTTTGGTCCACATGCAGCCGCAGATCGGGGCCGTCAACGTTCACCGCATTGGCCACGCCATCCGCTTCAGACTGTGTCTGCGCGCCACACGATTCACGCACCACCAGTTCGGTTGGGAGTTGCACCTGCATCGCCTTGAGCGTCTCCTGGCCGAAGCGCGCACGCGCCACCTGGGGGACTCGCTCATACCAGTCGGCGCCGAAGGGGTGTGGCGTCGTCACCAGCGTCAGCAGCAGCTCCGCCGCACTCTTGCCCATTGCATCGAAGGGCTGGCGCACGGTGGTGAGCGCGGGGCGAATATGCGCCGAGAGTGCGGTATCGTCGAAGCCGATCACAGCCAGGTCATCGGGCGTCTGCAAGCCCAGCGCCCTGGCGGCGGAGAGCGCGCCATAGGCCATCTGGTCGTTGGCGGCGAAGATCGCCGTGGGCCGCTCCGGCAGGATGAGCAATTCGTTGGCGGCAGTATGCCCGCCGGAAACGGTGAAGTCGCCCTCGACCACCAGCGCCGGATCAACCGCGATCCCGGCCTGGGCAAGCGCCTGCTTGTATCCCGTCAGGCGGTCATGTGAACATTGATACTCCACCGGCCCCAGAATATGGGCGATGCGTTGATGGCCCAGCCGCACCAGATGCTGCACCGCCTCAAAGGCGCCGATGCGGTTATCTGGCCCCACCCAGGGCGTCGGACCGGGGAGACTTTGATCATCGAGGATCACGATGGGGAAGCCCTGTTGATACAATTCGCGCAGGTGGTTGGAGGCGGAGCGGTCGGCGCGTGGCTCATCGTCAGTCGGCTGGGGTTGCTCGATGCGGGCGGCGCCATCGGGGTAGACCGCGATCAGGCCATCAATCAACCGCGCCTCGATGATCCTGTCAATCAAGGCGCTGCGGTTGGTGCGGTGACTGACGCTATACAGCACAAGCTCGTAGTCGGTCTGCTCGATCACCTCGGCAATGCCCTGCATGATCGGCGGCATCAGCGGCCATGTCAGCGAAGGAGTCAGCGCGCCAAGCAGCCGTGAACGTCCACCGGCCAGGCTCGACGCCGTGAAGCTTGGCACATAGCGGTGTTCTTCGACAATGCGCAGCACGCGCTGGCGCGTGTCGGGGTCCACATCCGGCTTGTGGTTCAACACGCGAGAGACGGTCGCGGTGGAGACGCCAGCCAGTCGCGCTATGTCGCGGATCGTGAGTTTACCTGCCACATCCTCTCCCTTCGCGCTGCTACACGCCT
>JBDTAI010000149.1:0-2908 GCA_039924685.1 Ktedonobacterales bacterium | reverse complement strand
GGCGCGCTGCGTATCGGCGCACTCACCACGCTCAGCGAGATCGAGCGCCACCCGGAGATCGCCCGACGGCTGCCGATTTTACCACAGGCGGTGCGCGACGCCGCCACACCGCAACTGCGCGCGATGGCGACGGTGGGCGGCAATCTGCTGCAGCGCAACAGATGCTGGTACTTCCGTGGTCCCTACGACTGCTGGCTGAAGGGTGGATCGGAGTGCTTTGCCCGTGACGGCGAGAACAAGTATTCCGCGATCTTCGATGAAAGCCCCTGTGTGGCCGTTCACCCGTCCGATCTCGCGCCTGCGCTGATCGCGCTCGACGCCGCCGTGGTGATCGAGGGGCCGCAGGGGGCGCGCACACTGCCGGTCGCCGAGTTGCTGCGTCCGCCGAGCGAGGATGGGCGCATCGAGCATCGCTTGCACCCTGACGAGTTGATCGTAGCGATCCACATTCCGGCGCAACCCGAAGGGGCGAACGGCGCCTACCTGAAGATGATGGACCGCGCCGCCTGGGCGTTTGCGCTGGTGAGCGCGGCGGCGCAGGTGGCCATGCGCGAGGGCAAGGTGGAGCATGTGCGGCTGGTATTGGGCGGCGTCGCCAACCTGCCCCGCCGCATCCACACCGCCGAAGACCTGTTGCTGGGTCAGCCGTTGACGCCCGACCTCGCCGCGCAGGCTGGCAAGCTGGCTGTCGAGGGCGCAACCCCGCTCGCCCACAACCGCTACAAGGTGCAGCTGGCCCGCGAACTGGCCCGCCGCGCGCTTCTGACCGCCAGCGGACAGACGTATTAGCTGAGGGCGCGTAGCCGTCCCATGATGGGAGAATGATCGTTTGAAGCGTAGGCTGCCAGACGCGCTTCATCTGCGGCAAGCTGGGCATCGAGTGCAGCTTTGTGATCGTAGTAGTAGGCGAGCGCGGCATGTACCTCGGCCAGTGTCAACGGGAATTCGTCGGCGATCTGATCGGGCATCATGCCTTGCTGCGTCCAGACTGCCACGTCAATCACAGCGATGCGATGTCCGGGGATGATTGGGCGTCCGCCGTAGATCTCTGGGTCTATCACGATATATTTGATGTCGGTTGGGGTGGTCATTGCGATACCGTAGCGGGGAATAGCTCTGGGTGGATCAGGCGGGCCAGCAGTTCCAGGCTATCTACCAGGCGCGGGCCGGGACGGCTGAAGTAGGCGGCGCCGTCTACGAAATGGATGCGTCCACTGCGGGCGCAGGGGAGTTCCGCGAAGCCGGGGTAGGCGCGCAGGGTCGGCTCGTCTTCGCGGGCGCGCTGCTCGGTGAAGCCGCAGGCCGCCACCACCATCACCTCCGGCTGTGTCGCGCGCACACGCTCCCAGGCTACCTGCTCCGACCGTTTGCCCACGCGGCCAATCGGGTCTTCGCCGCCCGCCATCGCCACCAGTTCGGGATTCCAGTGGCCGCCGCAAAATATGGGGTCAATCCACTCGATGAAGGCGACTCGCGGGCGTGTGGTCGCCTGCGCCACCGTCAGCCGCACCCGCTCGATGCGCGCCTCGAAGTCGGCCACCAGCGCCTCCGCCGCCTGCGCACGATCCGTCGCCACGCCCACCGTCCCAATGTCGCGCAGCACGTCGGCCAGCCGGTTTGGCTCCAGGGTGATCACTTGCGGGCGTTTGGGCAGTATTGTGATGGCGTCCAGCACCTCGTCATAGTCCACCGCGCAGACCTCGCAGAGCTGCTGGGTCACGATCAGGTCCGGCTGGATCGCGCCGAGCAGGTCGCGGTCAATCGTGTAGAGTGAGTGGGCGTCGCTGGTGAGTTGTGAGCGCACGGCGGCGTCAATCTCGCCGCTGGTCATATCGGGCCGGAGCAGGCTGCGTGTGATGTGCGGTTTGGTCAGCGCGGCAGGTGGATAATCGCACTCATGCGTCACCGCCAACACTTGATCATCGAGCCCCAGTGCAAAGAGGATTTCGGTGGCGCTGGGCAAGAGCGAGATGATGCGCTGTTCAGCCATGATCACCCTCCATGTTTCCTGCTGCTATTGCTGCCAACTGGCGCCGACGACGAACTGCCGCGCCCAGCGCAGCACCCGCCGCGCTCGCTGGAGCATATCGTCAGTTGTCTCGGGTCCAACGGCGTCGTCGGCGTCTTCAGGCGAGATGCCTTCGAGGAAGGCGGCGGGATGGTAGGGTGTCAGCGCGTCGAGGTCAGCGAGAATCTCCGGCGGCGCGTCCACCAGTTCGCCCAGTGTGCGCAGGTTGTGGTCATAGGACGCCCGCGCATCGTGGGTGAGCAGGTAGACCGATTGCAGCGCCTTCTCGGATACCTGGTTGCAGAGGTCAACGCAGTTATAGTGCGCGCCCATCGCCTGCGCCAGCCCCGCGCTCGCCATATCCTGCGCCGCCTCGGCCCACACGCCCAACGCCTCATCCAGACTCATATGCTGATTCTTTCTACGCCAACTCCGCCGCCAGGATGCCACGTAGTTCGGCGATGGGAACGCGGCGCTGCTGCATGCTATCCCGCTCGCGGATCGTCACCTGCTGATCTTCGAGACTGTCGAAGTCCACCGTGATGCAGAAGGGTGTGCCGATCTCATCCTGACGACGATAGCGGCGCCCGATGCTGCCACCCGTCTCGTCATACTGCGTCAGCCCCACACTGCGGATGCCATCATGCACGGCATGCGCCAG
This sequence comes from Ktedonobacterales bacterium, assembly GCA_039924685.1. Lineage (GTDB taxonomy): Bacteria > Chloroflexota > Ktedonobacteria > Ktedonobacterales > JADMIN01 > JBDTAI01. The sequence goes on along the minus strand of JBDTAI010000149.1, from coordinate 239 downwards.
CGCCACAAGTTCCTCTTTCTTCGAGAGTGGCATCACGGCGGCCTTCACCGGCGCAAGACGCTTGTGCAACCGCAGCACCACCCGCTTCTCGCCCTCCACCTCATCCTCGCTATAGGCGTCGCAGAGGAAGGCCAGCGTCGAGCGGTCGGCGCCCACCGATGTCTCGATGATATAGGGAATATAGCGCCGTTTCTCCTGATCGTCGAAGTACGACATATCTTTGCCGCTGAACTCGCTAT
>JBDTAI010000148.1:0-4401 GCA_039924685.1 Ktedonobacterales bacterium | reverse complement strand
TGCTCCACTCCTCTTGGCGCGAAGGATTGAGCATGGTTCCGTGAGGTCGGTCTCCTGGCTTCCGGCTTCGGCGTCCCGTTCAGAATAAGCAGAACGAGAACGCCAACGCTGCCCCCAACCTTCCCACCATCGTCGAACGGCAGTGGCGCTACATCACCCAGCGATGGGTACGTAGCAGAGAGCGCGTGTACCGGTTACAGTGGCGCGTCCGCATCGGTATTGCACCGATTTCCCCGGCGTCGCTTCTGCCCGCACGCTGTATGATACAGGCGCACAGCACAAACGACGGCCACCTCACAAGTCTTCAATATGTGGTTGTGTTAGTGAGTATATCCACTGCATGATATGTTCGTCAAGCAAGCCCATTACCCATTCTGCCAGGCTTGTGTCAATGCGTCGCGGTAGCGGTCCAGCCAGAGCCAGAAGCGGTCAGCCCATTCCAGCCGCGCCAGCGCATCTTCTTCGTCCATCTCGCCCTCGAAGTCGCCGGGGAATATCAGGTCTTCGGCGGCGCCATTGGCAAACACTATCGGGAAGGCCAGCGCCAGCGCATCGCCCAGCAGTGTCGCCTCGCCAATCGCTGGTGGCGCCTCCTTGCCATATGCCGCCAGGTAGCGCTGGGCGCGCTGGATGTCCAGCCCATCGTCAGCCAACGGTGGCGTGACAGTAGCATCAGTCGTCCATTGCACGCCGGTGAAGAAGCACAGGCTATAGGCCAGTTCGAGGATGCGCTGATCCCAGTGGGCGGTGTCGAAGTCATAGATCGCGGCGACCGCTGCGCCAGTGAAAGCGAGGTTGTGCGGCTGATAGTCGCCGTGAATATGCAGTTGCGGCGGGCCTGGGCGAATGGCGAGCGCATCAACGGCGTCGTCTATGCGCTCCTCGCAGGCATCAGCCACCCGCTCCAGTCCATTCGCTAGCGCCGATTGATCTTGCCAGTGCTGCGCCGCCTCACGGATCAGCCGGGCGTAGGCCTGGGCGAGCGCAGGCGCCGAGCGTTCCTCCGGCCAACTGTGTGGTTCCCAGGCGAAGTCCGCCGACACCTGATGCAGCGCGCCGAGCGCCTGCCCGGCGGCGATGATGCGCTGATCCGCCAGCAGGTCATCAGTGGTGAAGCGCTCGCCTGGCGCCCAGTGTTGCAACTCGTAGATGCCGTCACTGACGATGGCGTAGGTATGACCGTCGGGGCGCGGCAGCAGCGTGGGAACCGGCAAGCCTGCGTCCGTCAGATGGCGCATGAACGCCTGCTGGAAGCGGATGTCGTCCTCGGTGAGGTCGGGCGGCTGACAGCGCAACAGATAGCGCGCGCCACCGATCTCGACAACGGGCCGCAGCACGGCGCCCTGCATGCCGGGGACAAGCTGCGCCACCCGCCACTCGCCAGCGTGCAGTCCCCATGCGGCCAGCGCCTCACGCGCTTCATCCTGCACCGCATCGAGTTCGTTCACTCCCGGACGCATCGAGTAGTCCTTTCCTGCCATCCATAAGGGATGGTCGCAATGTCTTGTTGCGGTGATCATACCGCATGGAGACGCCAAAATAGCGTACACTACTGAGCAGTGACAGGTTGACGGGCGTCTGTGCTGGAGGAGGGGTGGATGGCGGCGTATGATACTGGGCGCATCTATCAGATCAATATTTCGCGGGGCGGCGTGCCAAAGCTGCCGGTGGAGCAGGCCGAGGTGATGGAGCTAGGGCTGAAGGGCGACGAGCACAATGATATGCGCGATCACGGTGGTCCCATGCGCGCGCTCTGCCTCTACACGCTCGAACAGATACAGCGGCTTCAGGCGGAGGCGCATGGCATATTTCCCGGTTTGGCGGGCGAGAACATCACACTGCAAGGGATCGATCAGGCAGCGCTCGTTCCTGGCGTGCGGATGGCGCTGGGCGACACCGTCGAGATCGAACTGACATCGTATGCGGCGCCCTGCAAGACCATCACCGAGTCTTTCTACGATGGCGACTTCACGCGCATCTCACACAAGACCCATCCTGGCGAGAGCCGCATCTATGCAAAGATACTGCGTACCGGCCAGATTCGCACGGGCGATCTGGTGCGGCTGCTGGGGGAATAAGCGGCCAGCGGCTCAAGCCGCGCCTCTGGGCTGGCGCCACAAAGCCCGCCTGCGCAGGCTAGGAGCAGGTAGGGTGGCAAACCATACTGCCCGCTGTGCTATGCTTTCTGGAAACACAATGAGAGCACAGAGAGTACAGCACATAACAGGGGGATAGTGTGAGTTCGCCACGAGTAGCGCAGATCGCCTATACACCCAGCATCCTGGACGAGCGTCCGGAACTGACCGAACTGCACTCACATGTTGGCAGCGCGGTAGACCCGGCTATCATGTGGAGCATCGCCCACCAGCAGGGGATTCGCCTGCCGACGAAGGACTACTGGCGCTTTGTCGAATTGATCACCGTCAGCCATCCCGATAAGGTGAACAACCTGGCTGAGTACGATCAGATTTTCCGCTGGACCGAGTTGATCCAGTCAAGCCCGCTCGCCATCGAGCGGTCGGCGTATGAGATCATCGGCGGCGCCTGGCGCAAGTGCAACATCACGCAACTTGAACTGCGCTTCAACCCAATGAAGCGCAACCGCGAGGGCGAGCAGGACCTCGATCACATCATCTCTGCTGCCCTGCGTGGGCAGGATCGCGCGCTGCTGGAATATCCCCAGGTGCGCGCCGGCCTGATCCTGATGATGGACCGTACCTTCCCGCTCGACCTCAACGAGATCATTCTGGAGAAGGCGTTGCGCTACCGCACACGCGGCGTGATCGGCGTAGACATCGCCGGTCCGCCCAACCCCGATTTCTCGTATCGAGCACATGCCGGGCTGATCGACCGCGCCCGCGACGCTGGACTGGGTATCACCATCCATACCGGCGAGGAGGGGCGCATTGAGGATATGTGGGAGGTGATGGAGTATCTGCGGCCTGATCGCGTGGGGCATGGTATCCTCTGCGCTTCCGATGAGCGGCTGATGGAGCAGGTGACACGCAGTGGCGTCGTGCTGGAGATTTGTCCTACCTCGAACCTGCGCACCCACGCCGTGCGCGACCTTGCCGAATTACGCTCCATTCTCGACACCCTGCGCGCCCATAACGTGCCATTCACCATCAACACCGACGGGCCGGAGATGCTGCTGACCAACCTGGTCAAAGAGTATCGCTTGCTGCTGGCTGAGGGCATCTTCACCAACGACGATGTGCAACGCTGCATCGAGACGGCGGCGCGGGCCAGTTTCCTCAGCCGCTATTCCGGCTGAAGGACCAGTTTGCCGTCTTTGAGCAGCGTCACGCCGTCAACGATCACCTCGCCGCCGCCAGCCGCCACACGCAGATCGCAGATCATGTCCCAGTGCAGCGACGATTTGTTCTGGCCACCGGTTTCGGGGTAGCTGTTGCCCAGCGCCATGTGGATCGTGCCACCGATCTTCTCGTCGAAGAGGATGTTGCGGATACCGCGCTGGATGCCGAAGTTATTGCCCACCGCGAACTCACCGAGCGAGCGCGAGCCTTCATCCATATCCAGCATCTCATGCAGATATGCCTCGCCCTGCGCCGCCGTCGCCTCCACCACGCGCCCATGCGCAAACGTCAGGCGGATATCCTGCACGAGATGGCCGTTGACGACGCTGGGGATGGTGAAGCGCACATGCCCCTCGGCGGAATCTTCGAGCGGGCTGGTGAAGAACTCGCCGCTGGGAAAGTTGCGTTTGCCGTCGCTATTGCGGAATGTGCGCCCGGTGAAGGCGACGCGCAGATCGGTATCGGGGCCGATCACATGCGCCTCGTGCTTTTCGCGCAGCCAGTCCACGTAGAATTGCTGTTGTCGGCCCACCTCGCGCCAGCGTTCCGCCGGATCGTCGCTATTGAGGAAACACGCCTCGTAGACGAACTCCGTAAAGTCGTTGAGCGACATCTCGGCGTCCTGGGCATAGGCTTCGGTGGGGTAGAGCGTCAGGCACCAGCGGTCGCCCTCGGCGGAACGTTTGCTGCGCAACTGCGCCAACTCCCGGTAGGTGCGCGCGGCGACCGCCTGGCGTTTGGGGTCCACGCCGGAAAGTTGGCGAGTGTTAGTCTCACTCAGAATGTGGAGTCGCGCATCCCCATGTTCCACCAGCGCGCGGTCCGCCGGACTGATCCAGCTCAGTTGCTCGTCCGAGCCTTCACGCAACGCAATTTCGCGCAGCGCAGGCAGGCTGATCTGTGGGACGGGATGAGCGCCTGCGCGCAACACCTCGCGGTAGACCTCGGCCACCAATGGTTCGGCGGCTGGCGTGGACTGAATCAGCACGGTTTGCCCCGGCTGCACCTCCAGGCAGTAGCCCACCAGTGTCTTTTCCCAGCGTTGAATACGGATGTCCATGCTTGACCTTTCTCTTGTCTCTCG
>JBDTAI010000147.1:0-3471 GCA_039924685.1 Ktedonobacterales bacterium | reverse complement strand
CAACAACATCCTGATGAGTGCGCGCCAAGTTCCCGAACTGACCAAAAAGCGGGTACAAGTGATCGCCAGCGACTCGCCCGCGCAGGGCGTGGCGGCGCTGCTGGCCTTCAACTTCGAGGCCGACTTCGAGACGAACACGGCGGCGATGGAAGAGGCTATCGGACATATTGACACGGCGGAGATCACACGCGCCGTCCGCACCGCGCAGGTGGATGGGTTAGCTGTCAGCGAGGGCGACATCATCGGGCTGATCAACGGCAAGGTGCGCTCGGTGGGGAGCGACATGCAGGAGGTCGTGCGCGATGCGCTGACCCGCATGGGCGTTGAACGCCACGAGATTATCACGGTCTATTATGGCGAAGGCGTCACTGGGGTGGCTGCCAATGAGCTTGCCCAGCAGATCAAGGGCTGGTTCGCCGAGCAGGAGATCGAGGTGATCAACGGTGGCCAGCCCTACTACGCCTACATCATCTCGGCGGAGTAGCGCCAATTCTCAGTGGTGCAGAGATCGGACGTGATGAGCGGCGTGAGCAAAATATTGCTGAACGATAGCGTGGAAAGATAGAGGGGGCCAGTGACAGTACGGGTGACGGTTGACAGCACGGCGGATATTGCGCCAGCGCGCGCGCAGGAACTGGGGATCACCGTGGTTCCGCTGACAGTCCTCTTTGGCGACGAAGCCTACCGCGACGGCATTGACCTCGACGGCCCGGCCTTCTACGCCAAGTTGATCAGCAGCCCGACCGTTCCCACCACATCAGCGCCTTCCCCTGGCGTCTTTGAGGAAGCCTATCGCCAGATGGTGAAGGACGGCGCGACGGGCGTGCTGGCCCTCAGCCTCGCCAGCAATCTCAGCGCCACCTATGCCTCGGCGCGTACTGCGGCGCAACGTGTCTCTGAGGAAACCGGCGTGCCGTTCGAGGTGGTTGACTCGCATACGGTCAGTGGCGGCTTTGGCCTGCCTGCGATCATCGTGGCGAAGGAGGCGCAGACGGGCGCCAGCCTGGAGCAACTCAAAGCGCATGCCGAAAGTCTGCTCTCGCGGGTGCATCTGATCGCCGCGCTCGATACGCTGGAATACTTGCAGCGCGGCGGACGCCTGGGGCGGGCGCGCATGCTGCTTGGCACGCTGCTCAATGTGAAGCCATTGCTGGAGGTGCGTGAGGGGCAGGTGCTGCCACTGGAGAACGTGCGCACGCGCTCGAAGGCGCAGGAGCGCGTGTCACAGATGGTCGCCAAGTTGGGCGAACTCGAGGCTGTCAGCATCGTCTCGAGCAACGAAAGCGTGCGTGACCAGTTTACTGGCCTGGTCAAGACGTTCTGGGATGGTCCTGTCGAGCAGTTCACCCTGGGGCCGGTGGTCGGCACACATGCCGGGCCGGGCGCAGGCGGCATCATCGCCGTCACCCGCGCATAGACGCCACCACATCCCCCAGCATGAAAAGGGGGCGAGCGCATGCCAGACTATTTCACACGTGCCGAGGCGGAGGCGCTGCTCCCCCGGCTGACAACGCTGCTGCGCGAGACGCAATCGCTGCGCAACGAGCTTGCCGACCGCGAAACGGAGTATGTCGCGCTGCAACGGCGGCTGCGAAGCAATGGCCATAGCGCGCACCCTGAACAGGAGGCGCTGCCCGCACAGATCGTCGAACTGACGCAGCGCCTGATGGACCGGGCGCGCGCGATCAGCGCACTTGGTGTGCTGATCAAGGACATCGAGATGGGGCTTGTGGACTTTCCGGCGCTACGCAATGGGCGCGAGGTCTACCTCTGCTGGCGGCTCCACGAGGAGCATGTGGCCTGGTGGCATGAGGTAGAGAGCGGCTTCACCAGCCGTCAACCGCTGGAAGACGAGTGAACCCAATCCTTTCATGTGCGGGTTATATACAGGTTATATGCAGGTTATATGCAGGTTATATGCAGGCGGGATGATATCAGATGATACAATAGACACGTTGCCCCACCGTGCCATATTGGTCGTATCAGGTGTAGTGGTGGAAAGAACAGGATCAAGTCATGCGCCGATACCGTTTCGTGCAACTCGATGTCTTTACTGATCACCCGTTTGGCGGCAATCAGCTTGCTGTGTTTCCGCAGGCAGAGGGGCTGACCAATGCGGAGATGCAGGCGATAGCGATGGAGATGAACTACTCCGAGACGACGTTTGTGCTGCCCGCCAGCACTGCGGAGGCGCTCTGCCGCGTGCGTATCTTCACGCCCGCCACTGAACTGCCCTTTGCCGGGCATCCTGTTATCGGCACAACCTTTGCGCTCGCCGCCGAGGGGCAGATTCTCCCCAACCGCAATCCCTCGCCGATCACACTGGAGCTGGGCATTGGTCCGCTGGCGGTGGAACTGCTCTACGAAGGCGCTGATCTGAGTTTCGCCTGGATGCGCCAACCCATTCCCACCTTCACCCGCTGGCAGGGCGACACGCAACGGCTGATGGCCGCCCTGGGTCTTACGCCGAACGATCTGCTCACCGACCTGCCCATCGAACGCGGCTCGGCGGGTGTGCCGTTCCTCTATGTGCCTCTGCGCGCACTCGATGTGATCCAACGCGCTCAGCCAGGGAGCGCCGATCTGCTGGATGCAATGGCGTCAGGTGTGGACGCAGGTGAGATACATCCGGGCGCGTTTCTCTTCACACTCGATGCAGCGGTTGGCGCGCGCGGTGTGGACGTTCATGGACGCATGTTCGGTCCAGCGATGGGCATTCGTGAAGATGCCGCCACTGGCTCCGCAGCCGGACCGCTGGGCGCCTATCTGGTGCGACATGGGCGCATCACTCCCAATGCGGATGGCGAGGCGCGCATCCGCCTGGAGCAGGGCGTGGAGATGGGACGCCCCAGCCGCATCGAGATCGCCGTCACTGCTCAGGTGGCTCAGGGCAAAACCATCACGGGTGTGCGCGTCGGCGGCACATCTGTGTTGGTGGCCGAGGGCGATCTGCTACTGTAGTAGTCGCCCTTTCGCTCTCGGCTCTGTTGGCGGCGTGGGTGAGCCGCTCTCGGCCTTGCGTGGCGTCACGGATGAGGATGGGGACTAAAGTCCCTCGTAGTGCCTGGGGTGTGGTGGCAATCAGGATGTCTGGCCCCGCTCCCCTGCGAGGGGAGCGGTTGGGAGCGATGTCAGGAGGAGTGTACGGGTGGAGATTGCGCAGTTGTTGGCGGCGGCGCCGGTATTGGCGGTTCATGGTCCCACCGGAGGCGAGGTAACGGCGATCACGAATAGCTCGGCGGAGGTGACGCCCGGCGCGTGTTTCGTGGCGATTCGCGGCAAGTGGCAGGATGGCCACCAATATATCGCCGATGCGCTCGCACGTGGCGCCAGCCTGATTATCGGCGTTGATCCTGCGCCCGCCGCTTTCCCGTCCGACCGCGTCTATGCGCGTGTCGAAGATTCACGGCGTGAACTGGGGACGCTTGCCGCCGCGCTCTATGGGCAGCCGTCGGATCGCATGCAGGTGAT
>JBDTAI010000146.1:0-9748 GCA_039924685.1 Ktedonobacterales bacterium | reverse complement strand
GTGTACCCCATTGTTTGGACAACAGTAGGGCGAAATGACGTTAAAGCAGCAGGCAGCGTAAGGCGTGATTATGTGGTGGGAGCAGTCGCAAAGACCTGGGCGGGCGTTTGGTAGCCCAGCGCCTGGTGCAGCCGCTCGTCGTTGTAGAAGCGGAAGTAGCGAGCCAACCCGCTCACCGCGTCGGGAACCGTGTCGTAGTCGTGCAGATACACCTCCTCATACTTGATTGAGCGCCACAAGCGTTCGACAAAGATGTTGTCGAGGGCGCGGCCTCGGCCATCCCAACTGATACGGCTGCCTGCGGTGAGCAGCCGTGTCGTGAACGCGGCACTGGTGAATTGGACCCCTTGATCTGTGTTGAAAATCTCGGGCGTCCCCTGTGCCAATGCCCGTTCGAGGGTCGCCAAACAGAAGCTGGTATCGAGCGTGTTCGACACCTCCCACGCCAAGACGTAGCGGCTGTGCCAATCGAGCACGGCGACCAGATAGAGAAAGCCGCGTTGCATCCGGATGTAGGTAATGTCGGTGCTCCACACCTGGTTGACCCGCACAATGGGCAATCCACGCAGCAGATAGGGATAGCGCACCGTCGGCGGCGTGCTCCCTGGCGCACTCAGGCGCGGCTTGGGATAGACGGCTTCCAGGCCCATCTGCCGCAGCAACCGTCCCACCCGTTTGTGGTTGACCGCATAGCCTTGCTGCTGGAGCCAGGCGGTCATCCGGCGGATGCCGTAGAAGGGTGTGCACGTGTACTGTTCGTCCAGCAGCCGCATCAGCGCCAGATTCTCGGCGCTCTCCCCGGCAGGCGTGTAGTACCAACTGGAACGGGCGACCCCCAGCAACTCGCATTGACGGGCAATGCTGAGGTGCGGATGTGTCGGCTCGACGCACGCGCGCAAGGCGTTCACGTCGCGCTGCGGGCCGTTCAACTCCCTGGCAGCGGGCGCCCCTTTTTTCGCAGCCAGTCCAGTTCCACTTTGAGTTGGCCGATCTGCTGGTAGAGTTGGTCAATGAGCGCCTGGTCGGCTTTGCCCTGTCGGTCGCCCGGACTGGCGAACACGCCGCTCAATCCGTCCTGCGCCTGCCGTTTCCACTGGGCAATCTGCACCGCATGCACGCCATACTCACTCGCCAACTCGTTCAGCGTCTTCTGCCCTTTCAGCGCCTCGAGCGCCACCTGGGCCTTGAACTCGTTGCTATGCCGTTTACGCACCGTACCCATAGGTTCCTCATCCTTCTGGCGCCCGATCACTCCTTCCTACTTTAACATACGGCCCTGTCTAAAAAACGGGGTACACTATAATGCCTAATGCCTAATGCCTACGCGACGCTAGCAGCCGCTGCTGGTGGCGTGCATCTCCATCGGGAATGGCGACGCATGCCCATCGGCTGGCGCACTCCAGGATTGCAGGATCGTGACGCTGGGCGTGCAGACACGCCCGGCAAAGGTGACGGTGATCGTCTGGCGCTGCCCCGGCGTCAGCACCCCCGATGTGGGGCTGAAGGCGGCATGCGCAGGCACGCTGCCCTGGGCGCTCCAGGTCAAATTGCCGGCCGATGTCGTGTTGTTGGTGAGGGTGATCGCGCAGACGGTATTCTTGCTCGCCGTGCAGTCTGCCTGCGCCGAGCCGCTTGCGATTGCCGACGACTGGGAGGCATGACTAGAGACAGGGATGAACAGTTCCAACGGGTTGGCGCAGCCCGCGAAGGCGAGCAGCAGCACACCCGCCGCCAGCAATGACAGACCCAACCGCAGTGTTCGCCTGGAAACCACATTTGCGCGCATTGTCTACCCCCATTTCACTAAGTAACTATCTCAAAAGGGACAAGCGATGCAGGCGGCGATACCAGAGCAAGGCGCAGGCGAGCGTGAGCAGCCCCAGGAAGTTCGCGCTGCGCTTGTCATAGCGCACCAGCAGCGCCCGGCACTTGGAGCGCCACGTGAGCGTCCGCTCCACCACCCAACGCCGCGCGGGAAAGCGCTTCTCGCCGGTCGCTGGGTCGAGCTGCTCCTCGCCGATGCGCCGAATGTGGGGCACGTAGCCGGGCTCGGCGGCCGCCGCTTCTCCGGTCGGATTATCGTAGCCTTTGTCCAGACACAGATGCTGGGGCTGCTCAGGGGTCGGCTGCGGACGTTCGACCACGATGGCATCCAGAGTGGCGGCGAGCAGCTTGGTAGCATGCACATTGGCCCCCGCGATCACGACCGCCAGCGGCCCACCCGCCGCCTCGACCAGCACGCTGCGCTTCACCCCACGTTTGCCGCGGTCGGTGGGGTTGGGGCCGATGCGATCCCCCCCAGCCGGGCTTTGCCCATCGCCCCATCGGCGGCTTGCCACTCCCAGTCCACGCCGCCCAGGTCGTCGCATGCATCCACGAGCGCCGCCCAGATGCGGTCAAGCACCCCCAGGCGGACCCAGCGCTGGAAGGTGCGATGCACCGAACTATCATCGGGGAAACGCTCGGGTAACTGGTTCCACTGGCAGCCGCTGCGCAGGCGGAAGCTGATCGCATCGAACGTCGCTCGCGTGTCTACCCGGCGCCTGCCCGTCGGCTTGGGCGGATCCAGGTCGGCCAGAATCGGCGCGATCACCGTCCAGAGTTCGTCGGACACCTGCCAGATCGTCGCCAACTCGCCCCACTTCGTCCGCTCTTTGCGTGCTCGTGCCATACCAAATTCCTCCGCGCTCTCACCGCCTTTCACTCACGCTACCACGCGGTTCTCCCTTTTGAGATAATTACTAAGGGTATTGGCGTCGGACCAGATTACAGAATCCGGCGCCGAAGGCCCGATCGGCCAGGCAGGAGGGATTCGGATACAAATGCGCCCAACCCGTGATCGTCCAGGGGACTGCGCAGCGAATCAGGGTCACATCGGGATAGGCTGGGAATCCCAGCGAGCCGTCTAGACGTTGGACAGACGCCTCCCACACCTCAAGCGCCAGCCACTGCGCAGGCTCCGTCGCCATGAACGCCAGCAGGTTGGCTGGCCCCGCCAGCCAGGGCGAATAGGTGGCGGCACGTGAGAGATAGGTCGCGCCCCGCGTCACCCGCGCCCGTCGCGGCCTTGTTCTTCAGCGAATATGTAGGCGAGTTGGCGCCACTTCCGGCGAACGGACGCCTGGGGTGCGCGGCGGGCGCGCTGGCGCTTCCGCTGCTGATCAACGCCTTTGATCTCTCCGTGTTGATTCGCCTCCAACGGTGGGGATTTATTGCCTGCCTAATCGCCGTCGGCGTCAGCATTGTCTGCGCGGCGCCGCATCTTTCGCTTGCGCGATTGACGGACGTACAGGGATTTACCGGAGCGGACGTTCTCTCGACGAGTCTGCTGTGTTTTTTTGCGTTCGTCGGATGGGAAAACGCCTCCTTTGCGGGCGAGGAGTTCACGAATCGCGCAACACTGGTGAAAGCGTTGCGCGCCGCCGTCGCTGCGGTGGGTCTGCTCTTCGTGTTGCTCTCGGTGGCCGTCGTCGGGCGCCTGAGTCGTACGACTATCGCACGCATTGACGCGGCGCTGAGCGATCTGCTCCAGACGGCTATTGGCCCATCGCCGCGCGTGTCGCCTCCGGAATTGCCGTCCTCATCCTGTGTCTGCTGATGATCAGTTGGGCGCGTGGCGCATCACGTCTGGTCATTTCGCTCGCTCGGGATGGCGTTCTGCCACGCCCCCTTGCCACTCTTGACGCCCACTCACGTACACCACGTCGCGCGTTGGCGGCGCTTGGCCTCCTCGAAGGAGTGGGATTGGCGAGTTATGCGCTCACGGGCTCACACCTGGATGTGTTTCTCCGCCTGGGTAGCGCCAACTTTGTGGCGACCTATGTCATCATCTTCCTGGCGGCCTGGCGACTCTTGGACCTGCGGCGGTTTGGCGCGCTCCTTGTGATCGCCTCGGCTGGGATCGTCGTGTTGAGCGTCGCCAGTTCCCAGAGCTTGGGATACATTCTTGCCAGCGTCGGTCTGTATGGCGCGCTGCTTCTGCTGCGACCCTGGTTTGCGCGCCGCTGGCCTCCGCGCCGCTGGCCTCCGCATGCGCCCTGAGGCGACACCCTGAAGCCACACCCTGAGGTGACACCCTGAAGCCACAAGGGCAAATGGTGGTGTGGACGTCACATCCCCGTTCGCTCAGCCAGGCAGCCGCGCCGCAAGGGCGTCGGCGAGGCGTGGCGCGGCTTCCCTGCAGAGGCCGAAGTACAGCGCCGGATCGATCACCTCCAGTTCCATGAGCAGCAGCCGATCCGTAGTATCGCGCAACATGTCCACCCGCGCATAGAGCGTAGGGTAGGGCAGGGTCGCCAATACATCGTCTGCCAACGCGCGTTCATCCGACGCTGCCTCCACACGCTCCCGTGTGATGGTGTCGTGTCCCATTGGCTGGGTTGGAGTGATCGCTGGCGTCTTGCGCCCCGCATGGGAGAACGCGCCTGCGATATAGACAAGCGCACGCTCCCCGACATCAACGACCGTCGGCAGGTAGGGCTGGATGAGCATGTCATGGGTCAGCAGCAACGCATCGAGCTGACGTTGGCCCTGCGCGACGTGCGCCGCTGGGACGAGGAAGGTCTCGAAGGCGCTGGCGGAGATCGCCGGTTTGATCACCACGTTCGTCCACCCACGCTCATCACACAGGCGCGCCAGCGATAGGGGATGGGCCTGCGGCGCCAAGACCGTTGGGACGATGGGGACACCGCGCTCCGCCAAATCGAACAGGTATCGCTTGTGGAGATTCCAGCGAATGAGTGCGGGAGGATTCAGCAGTGTCACCTGTACGGCCACCGTATCCAACCACGCCAGGAATGCGGCTGGGCGCCGCACCGCATCCCAGGCCGAGCGCACAATCGCGAGGTCCATCTGCCGCCAGTTGACCGCTGGGTCCGACCAGATCACAGGCTGCGCGTCGTATCCACGCCGTTGTAGCTCGTGGAGCAACACACGCTCGTCGAGACTGAGATCAGGGAGGTCTGGAGCGGTAATGAGGGCGATACGTGGTGCATGTGTCATGGCTCTTTCTCCCGGTCATCTGTCGGGCTATCTAGATGTTCATGTTGCCGCGCTACGAACTCTGTTACGATCGCTTGCCCTGCCTGACGCACGTGGGTAAGGAGCGCGCGCAGATCAACTTCGGTGGTTGCGTCGTGGAGGATGCACACGCGGAGCGCAAAGCGTTCGTGCAAGGTTGTGCCAGTGAGAAAGACATCGCCCGCGCTTTGCAGATACGGAACGAGTGCCCGGTTGAGGCGCTCCAACGCGGCTGCGTCGTCACATAGCGTGGGCGGCGCGTAGCGAAAACAGACGACGGAGAGTGTCACTGGCGCCAGGCGTTCGAGGTCAGGCGCCGTGTCGATCAGATCGGCCAGTTGGCGGGCAAGGCGATTGTGCCGCGTGATCCGCTGATTCAGCCCCTGTCTGCCAGCCGCCTGCAAGGTCATCCAGACTTTGAGCGCGCGAAAGCCACGTGTTTGTTGGAATCCATACTCTGAGAACCACGGAAGACCGGCGAAGCCCTTTCCCGCCTCGACCTGCAGATAGGGGGGAACCAGGCTGAACACGCTGCGTAGCAACGCCCCATCGCGCACGAGCGCGCAGCCACATTCCACTGGAACCGACAGCCACTTGTGGGGATCGAGCGCCAGCGAATCAGCCCGTTCCAGTCCGGCCAAGAAGGGCGCTACGCTTGCATCTAGGCGACCAAACGCGCCATACGCGCCGTCAACATGCAACCAGAGGCGCTCTTGTGCGCACAGGTCAGCTAGGTCAGCGAGCGGATCAATCGCGCCAGTGTTGACAGTTCCTGCGCTTGAGGCCACGCAAAACGGCTGATAACCAACTGCGCGGTCAGCCTGAATCGCTGCTTGAAGGGCTGCGAGGTCAAAGCGAAACTCGTCATCGGTCGGGAGGACGCGCACATACGTCTTTCCTATCCCCAACAGTTCCGCCGCTTTCTGCACGCAGCTATGCCCTTCCGCAGACATATACAGGACGAGTGGCTGGCGCTCCTGGCGCACGCCATCCACACGATCATCGCTGCCCAACTGTTGCATGGTCCAGTGGCGGGCGGCGGCGAGGCAGGTCAAGGATGCCATCGAGCCACCGCTGACCAATAAACCGGCGCTTCCCTCCTGTGGGAATCCTACGAGGTCCATCAGCCAGCGAAGCGTCACGTGTTCGAGATAGATGGCCGCGTGATCACCCCCGGCGCAACTGGGATCGATCACCGCCGCCAGGAAGTCGGCCAGGACCCCCATCAGGGCGGGTGGCGAATTGACCCAGCCGAAGAAACGTGGATGCCCATTGCCCATCGGATGCGTGAAAACCTCGTCGTGGACAAAGGATAGCAAGCGTTCCGGATCTAGGCCGACATCCCCAAGGTCGCTCTCCATCAGGCGGCGTCGCTCGTCAGGCGTCATCGGCTGAAACACGGGACGTTGACGGACACCTATCAGGTAGTCTGTCGCCATATCAACCGCAGTGTGCCCCAGGCGTCGGAAGGTTTCCAGATCGTCCGCGTATGTCACATCGTACTCGCCAACGGTGTTCTGCTCATCATTTGCCATGCTGCACCTGCCTTTCCTGGTCCGCTGCTTGTTCGTGAAGGTCGCGCTTGAAATGATGGGCGATGATGTCGAAGCCATGATTGAGGTAGAAGCGATGCGCGGTGTGGCGCTGAGATCCTGAGTCGAGGTGTAGTTGCTCGCATCCCAGCCGCTCTGCCTCTTGCTCGATCCACTGCAGAAGCGCGTGGGCGTGACCCTGACCGCGATACTGCGGAAGCGTGACCAGATCGTCCACGTAGAGATACGCCCCCCAGGCTAACGTATGCAGGAACCGGAATCCGGCGGCGGCTACTGCAGTCGTGGCGGCGCCCTCGGCGTCGTCAAATGCGGCGACGAGTCGATAACCTTCGGGGCGCTGCTGGGTGTTGATCCAGTTCACAAAGACCTCCGGCGAGCGCAGTTGGCTGCGAGCAGGGCGAAGTTCGCGCAGGGCGAGATACGCAAGATACGTTTCACCAGCGTCTAGCTCTCGGACACGCATAGGTTACCTCCACTGCAACCGTCATGTATTGGCAGAAAACGCGGACCGTGTATCAGCGGATACAGGTATGAGCAGGCGCGAGCAGGCGCGAGCTGGCATGAGATGCGCTTACTCGGCAAATGGCGCCTGGCACATGCGTTCTCCCAGACCATGTCGCAAGAGTACGGCGATGCGGGATGATGGGTGAGTACGCGCCTCGTCTTCACACACCTGGAGAAACGCCTGCTTGAACCCCAGGCGCGGATACGCGTCCAGGATGCGCTGTGCCACCATCGGGGGAATGTCGTCCAGACGCAACGCAGAAACGTCAACGCCAACTCCTAAGTCGGCCAGCGTGATCTCCGGGCGCCACTCCTGAATCGCCTGGGATATATCGGTCATGTGGAGCGCGATGGCCTCCGCGACAGTCTGCGCCTTCTCAATAGGGTAGCCGTGGCTTTGCAGAAACGATGACGCTGCCGCTGCTCCACGCTTCTCGAACAGTCTGGGCCAGTGAAATTCGGCGTCAGGCCGAGATCGTGCAAGAGCGCGCCGCGATAGCACAGTTCCGCATCGTATCGTACCTGATCACGCGTCGCCAGCGCCGCTGCGAACAGATAGGCGCGCGCACAGTGGTGGTAGAGCATTGGGCTAGCGGCAGCGCGCATGAGGGCGGTGGCCGACTGCGCAATGGCCGAATCGGGGATCATTCCCGTCACAGGCCCCGACGAACCCTGCGTGTGTGAGTGATGCACGAGCGCCTCCTTTTTGCTCAACATGCGCGCATGTTACGGGTTACTTGCCAGGCAAGGTCAGCCGTCCCTCGATGAGGGGGACCGCCGAGCCGCCCACTTTAACGCCCGTGATCGCCGTCGGCTCGCCGATCACCTCGACCTGCATGATCGAGGGACGTTGAATCCAATGACCCTGCTCGGCGGTGAAGCGGGGCGACGTGATCAGGCCGTAGCGCCAGAGGTAGGCAGCCATCCCGCCCGTCGCCGAGCCGGTCGCGGGGTCTTCGCTCACGCCGGGTGGGACGAAGTGACGTGCGAACGTCTGCCCCTGCGGTGTCGCGCCCTGTAGGCAAAAGAAATGCGGACTAAAGAAGTCGCCGGCATTTCGCAGCGTCTGATACGGCGTGACATCGAGCGTCACCCGCCGGAGCGCATCATGATCGCGCACAGGAACCATGAGTTGGGGCGTACCTGTGCTGACCGTCTGGATCGGCGCGTCTGGGAGCAGATCGTCTGGCTCCAGCCCAAACGGCGCAAGCATCTCGCTCGGCTCATAGACACGCAGAAACCTTGGCGCCGGTTGCAGCATGGTGATAAGCGGGAGTCCCTGCCCACCAGATGTGATCTCGACGGTGATGACGCCAGCCTTCAACTCTAGTGTCAGCGTGGTAGTTATTGTAGCGCCGCCATCGCTCGCGTCGCCCACCGTCGCCGGGAGACGGCGCGCCGCCAGCAGCGCCGCCATCGTGGCGATGGTGGGGTGGCCCGCGAGTGGGACCTCGAGGGTGGGGGTGAAATAGCGCGCACCGACATCGGCGCGCTGGGAGCGCAACACAAACGCCGTTTCCGAGAGGTTCATCTCGCGGGCAATGGACTGCATGGTGGCTTCGTCCAGCGGATCGGCGTCAAGGACGACTGCGCAGGGATTGCCCCCCAGCGCAGTCGTGGTAAACGCATCTACGAGCAGATAGGGATGGGTTGTCATACGCTGATCTCCTGCATTTCCAGTAACCCGGGGGCCAGCCGCCAAGCTGTGCGCGATAGCGCGCCACGCTATTCCTGCGCGCTATCGCTATCGGTTGGCGCTCTCCAGAGGCTAACAGATACGCTGAGGTAAGGCGCGCTGAGAGCCATGATAGACGAGGCGGCGTAAGTTGTATAGAGACAATGCGCGGAAATGGCTGGGACAATCTGACCATGGATCAGACCAACGGAAAACTTTCCCTGCCAACTTTGGCTGCCAATGCGTCCCGCTGGCGGATGTGGCGCGCAATCGTCCTCCCCAGACGTTGTATCCCCTCTCTGAGGCGCGCTGGAGGTTGCGCGCCAAAACACAGGCGCACATACCCCTGTTGCTGGGGCTGCGAGAAGAAGCGCTGCCCGCGTGTGACGCCAATCCCCTCCTGAATAGCATCATGAACCAGTTGCGCTTCATTCACCGCTGGCGGCAGCGTGAGCCACAAACTCAGTCCGCCGAGGGGATGTGTCCAACGACATTCAGATGGCAGTTGGGTGAGCGCGTCGAGCAGCGCGTCGCGGCGCTGCCGATACAAGTCGCGCGCCGCTTGCAGATGCGTCCCCAGGAGGCCCTGTTCGAGATAGCGCGCGAGCGCGCGCTGCATGAACGGAGAACTATTCAGATCGGTGATCTGGCGGGCCTGGGTCAATGCCGTGAGATAAGGTTCATTGGTCACAATGGCGCCCAGTCGCAAGCCTGGCATGAACGCCTTGGAGAAGCTGGTGATGTAGAGCACTCTTCCCTCCACATCGGCGGCTTTCAATGGCAGCGATGGCGTGTCCTCATATGTCAGCAGCCCGTAGACATCATCCTCGACCAGCAAGACGTTGTGAGCATGCGCAATGCGCATGATGGCCTCACACCGCCCCCAGCTGTAGCTGGCGCCAGTGGGGTTTTGATAGGTGGGCATGAGGTACAGAAAGCGCGGCGCAAACGCGGCGCACGCCGCCTCAAAATACGCTGGGTCCAGACCCTCGTCATC
>JBDTAI010000145.1:0-2916 GCA_039924685.1 Ktedonobacterales bacterium | reverse complement strand
CACCCGCTGGCCTGCCTGCAAGTGGATGGTGGCCCGCAAGACGCCTTCGCGCACCTCAATCACGAGCGGATGCTGCTCTTCACCACTGGCATGGGATGGCAGGTAGCGCAGGATCAGCGCCAGATAGTGGTCATCGGCGGAGATCACCGCGCCGACCGCGCCATCGCCCAGCGGCTGCACCGAGATGGATGCTTCCTTGCGTGCATAGTCAAAGGTAGCCTTGAGTGTCATCTCGATGGTTGTCTCGCCGTTCAGGCAGGTGAGGATGCGGTTGATACGGTGGGCGGCGGCGACATCATTGCCCACCTCGCGTTCGAGTCCGGCGCGAATGCCATGCGGCGCGTTGGGCAGCAGCGTGGCGAGATGCGAGAACACATGCGGCGGCGTCTGGCGCCGACGGACGGGCGCCACATCCACCAGGCGTACCTGGCCACGGTCCGACTCGAAGAACGTTTCGAGGATGTTCGTGCCGGGCAGGTACTGCATACGCGCCTCGCATGCCTCGGCGGGGCAGATGCGGAAGTAGCCACCCTTCTCGGCATCGAGCAGGCGACAGAAGACGGCGGGGCTGTCGAAGTGTGGCAGACAGAGCCAGTCGAGTGAGCCGTTGGGCGCGATCAACGCCGCCGTACGGCAATCGCCGATCACGCCATACTGTCCGATGGGCAGGTAAGGCGGCTCCTCGCCCGCGCCAAGTGTCATCTTCACCTGGGGAAACGTCTGGTTCATTCAGTCTTCACCTCCGCTTTCTGTTTGCCTCTCTGCGCATGGATGAGCATTTATCGCCACTTTCATCATAGCGCACGATAGCGCACTCCCGCGCCAGATCATATCCAGTTCTGCCAGTTGACGTGTCATGTGTGGTATAGACACTGCCGCCAATGCCTGTACGGGCTTTGTGTATGCAAGAAATGTGCGCGCGTAACAGGCGTGTAAGAGGCGCGTAACAAAGCCGTCATATAATCGGGAGCATGGCAGGCGATTGTTGGCCCGTTCTTTGCTAACAATTGCCGATGTGTCTTCCATATATCCCATATCTATCAGGCTATCTCCGGCAGTGTAGCCGCAGCAACGTGACGAATCTGGGTGCAAAGTATATGCAAAGCGTGTGGCGCCAGGTGAGGAGGCGCTACACCGACACAACCCCGCTGTAACGTGGGGCGTATAGTTGATGGAGATGGTAAACAAAAGCTTGGCACGCTTGCGTACAATCGGCATTGGGGCGCAATTGTTGGGCCTTGCGCCCCCTCACAACCGCGTCTATACTTCCCTGAACGAAGAATATGGCTATCTTTTGGGAAGTAAGGCGTTTGGCGCGAGAAAAGTCAGGTGATCACCTGATGCGATTGTTGATCGTCGTCGTGTACACTGGCGAAAGGCTAGACAAATGCTGTACACTGTTTGCGGCAGGTCGTCTAACCAACTCAATCAACTCAGCCATCGCCAACTCGAGTACAGATCCCAAGTACACATCTGGGGGTATATACAGGTTGCGCTGCATGGGACGCCGATGCTTAACCAGCTAGCGTCACCGCCAGGGTGGGGTCCACTGTGAGGCTCCACAAACCGATCACCTGAAGTGAGGAGAGTGCGCTATGGTTGCCACGCGACCCGAAATGCTCGAAGATGCCGCCGATCAATTGCTGCGTCAGGCGTTTACCGCCGGCATTGACAACGGTGGAGATGCTTTGGATGAGGCGGATGGGCGTCCGCTAGGGGTCGTCCTCAATGCCGCACTGAGCGCCGGAACGGGCGTGAGCGTGCTTGTCACCAGCGCCTCCCGGCTGGCTGGACTCGATGACCGTGAGCCGACCGATCAGGAACTGGCCGAACTGACGGCTGAGGAAGAAGATGCCCTCTATGGCAAGGGCGCCGGACACTACGGCGGCGCCGACGGCACGGAAGACGCCTTCCAGAGCTATCTGCACGACATTCGTGGCCTCTCGCTGCTCTCCCACAACGAAGAACTGATCCTCGCCAAACGCTCCCAGGCGGGCGATGCGCGGGCGCGCAGACGACTGATCGAAGCCAACCTGCGGCTGGTGATCTCCATCGCGCGGCGCTATACCAATTCTGGCGTTCCCCTTATTGATCTCATCCAGGAAGGCAACCTGGGCCTGATGCGCGCCTCCGAGAAGTTCGACTGGAAGCGCGGTTGCCACTTCGGCACCTACGCCACCTGGTGGATTCGCCAGGCGATCAGTCGCGCCGCTGGTGAGCAATCGCGCCTGATCCACCTGCCGGAACATGTCGCCACACGGCTGCGCAAGGTGCGCCGCGTCGCCTCGCAGCTTTCGCAGGAAAACGGTGGCGATCCCCTGCCCGATCAGATCGCCGAGGCGGCAGGCATGCCCATCGAAGAAGTTGACGACCTGATGCACATTACCGAGCAGCCCGTCTCGCTCGATACCCCCGCCGACGTTGACAATCGCCTCGCCCTCTCCGATACCCTTGAAGACCCCGGTATCCAGGCGCCCGCCGATATTGCCTCACAGCACCTGCTCGGCGAAGAACTCCATCGCGCCCTCTCGCAACTCACCTCCCGCGAACGCTCGGTGGTGATTCTGCGCTATGGCATCGGCGACGGTCGCAGCCGCACACTGCTGGAGGTTGGCAAAGAGCTTGGCATCTCGCGTGAGCGGGTGCGCCAGCTCGAGATGGTGGCGCTTGCCAAGTTGCGTAGCGCCGCCGTCGCCCAGGGCTTGCGCGAGATGGCATAAGCCGGGATGGGCCGCTCTCAGCATTGATGTTGTAAATTGACTGTCTCGGCCCCAAAGAGCCGGAGTACGGGACGGATCGGGACTGAAGTCCCCACGAATAACGGGCGTGTGCTTCCCATAGCGGGAGCGACGCCCGTTGTGTTTTCTGACGCGATAAAGCGCCAGTCACCACAGGATGGTGACTGGCGCTTCTGCT
>JBDTAI010000144.1:0-8050 GCA_039924685.1 Ktedonobacterales bacterium | reverse complement strand
GGCCCGGTGGACCAGCGCTGCCGGATCAGGATGGCGGCACAGCACCAGCGATCCGCCGCCGGCGAGCGCCGGCCACAGCGGGTCGAGACGATCCGTGAGGACGCGCTCGGCAAGCGGTTCGACGTCCAGTTCTGCTGCGGGATAGCGCGGCGAGAACTGGTCACTATGGCCGCGGCCTGTCACGCCCAGCACGGCGCCAACCTGCGGTGTTCGCTCCGCCACTACGCGCACCCGCGCCAGCAACGCTGGATCGAGGTTGTGGTCGAGCAGTTCATGGCTGGCAGCGGCGGCAATCTGCACAGCCGTCCAGAGGATCAGCCCAGCAATCGCCACGCCCGCCAGACCATCGAGGCGTGGCTGCCCCAGCCGCGCGCCCACTACACCGACGATCACCGCCAGCGAACTGAAGACATCAGCCAGGTTGTCACGCGCATCCGCCTGCACCGCCTGCGAGGCGACATCACGCGCAATCGCCAACTCCACACGGCTGACGATCAGCTTGACTACCAGCGTGCCAATCGCCACCCAGAGCGCCAGGGTCGTGGGAACCGGCGTGCCAATGATCAGCTTCTGGATCGAGTCCCAACCGAAGTAGAGACCCGCAGCGCACAGAATGGCCGCCGAACCGATAGCAGCCAGCACCTCGGCGCGATCATGGCCATACGGATGTGTCTCATCCGCCGGGCGCCGCGAATAGAAGAGTGATGCCAGCACAAAGACATTGTTCGCCACATCGGCGCCCGAGTGGCCCGCATCCGCCAGCAGGGCCGCTGACCCTGAGATTACACCGGCAATCGCCTTGATCAGCACCAGCGCCAGATTGACCACCAGCGCCAGCGTCGGCCCCCAGACAGCGGCGGCGAACCGTTCCGCCGCCGTTCGCTGTCCACGCTCTAGATCTATATCAGGAGCAGTCCCTTGAATTGCCCCGCTCGGATGCTTATTGCTATCATTGCTATCATTGCGAGCGCCAAAATGCGGCGGCTTCCCCAGCGCGGGCTGCTCATCTGCGCGTGGTTCATCGGGTTGTGATACCGGAGCCATCGCCGCTCACCTCCACCTGAAGCCTGTCAATCAGCGTCTACCGTGCCGCGCTTCCATCACCGTCAACTTACAACACAGTCTACGCCACCCATGCCATCTACGTTACCACAGCCGTCACATGTGTCGTAGTACCGCAACGTCACTGAACCATAAGAGCAGCGATGGCGGACCAGTTCATATGTCCGGTGCCGAGCATGCGACGCAAACGCAATGTATACGCAAAAGTGCGGAATTCGCCAACAATTTACGCATGACGTAGTAGGAAACTGGTGGCGCGCGTAAATGTCGAGCGCCTCACTTCGTCTTTTCTGGTATCAGCACTGCTGATGCAACGCGGCTCATATGGAGGCCTGGCGCGGGTGGGCAAGCCCCGACCAGAGAGTACCAGAGGGTGGCCGCTACGGCTCTTGCTGATCGGGGAATCAACGGCGCCACGCCTGCGTACACCTGTTACGTACATCTGATACGTACTTGATAGGTGAGGGGCCTGGAAAGCAGTATCAACTGCCGACGAACCACGAGCAGCGTATGCAAGATGACTGCTGGACGACACAAAAGTTCATGTGAAGATGCAATAAGATCATGTGAGGCGATGTGTGGGTTGTAACGTCATTCATCCTCATGGTTTGGTACAATGTTGATGTTGATACAGTACTGGGCAGCAAAGGGCAGCATATGTCAGAAGCTACTCGCAAAGTCAGACGGGTGTGATGGATACGTCACCTGGCGCGTGTTCATAACAAACGCTATACACGCGGTGTGAGCCTGGCATGACGCGCACCTGACATCCGCATGCAGCAGAGTCATCACACGACACTGACGCCAACGCCTGCCATTCGCCTATCGTTGAGGTTCAATCCCGTCCACAACCCGGTTCCAGCGCCCCGCAGGGCGATAAGCTGGACAACACACACAGCGCCACGAGTTACGTCGATGCATATTCGATGCCTCGTTGACGCCACGATATAGTATCAGACGTTAACGGTTCAGCTTAGAAAGGAGTGCGGCCTCTCGCAACGCAGTCCCGCTCAATCAGCATCCATCACCGGACGCTGGATGGACCGCAAGGCCGCAAACGCCGCGTGAAACTGGAAGAGCGCCCTTTACTCAACGCGCAAGACATGAGCGACGCCGCCCAGCGGGTCATCACCAATGTCGAACACGTGATCGTCGGCAAGCAGGAATCTGTGCTGTTGACGCTGATCGCCGTCCTCTGTGGCGGCCATGTGCTGATCGAAGATGTGCCTGGTGTCGGCAAGACGACACTGGCCAAATCCATTGCTCGCTCGATTGGCTGTGGCTTCAAGCGCATCCAGTTCACTCCCGATCTGCTGCCGAGCGATGTGACTGGCATCTCGATGTTCAATCAGCGCACCGGCGAGTTCGAGTTTCGCGCTGGCCCCATCATCAGCCAGTTCGTGCTGGCTGACGAGATCAACCGCGCCACGCCAAAAACCCAGTCGGCGCTACTCGAAGCGATGGAAGAGAACCAGATCACGGTTGATGGTATCACGCATGGGTTGCCTACGCCGTTCATCGTCATGGCGACCCAGAACCCCATCGAGTATGAAGGCACCTTCCCGCTGCCCGAAGCCCAACTCGACAGGTTCATGCTCAACATCAGCCTGGGCTACCCCAGCGCCAGCGACGAAGTGCAGATTCTCGACCGCCAGCAGCGGCGCCACCCGATTGATCAGCTCGAGCCGGTGCTCTCGGCTGACGAACTGCTCGCGCTCCAGCGCGACATCCGCGAGGTGCGTGTAGAGCGCGAGATGCGCGAATATATGGTGAAGCTGGTCGCCGCTACCCGCCAGCATCAGCACGTCTACCTCGGCGCCAGCCCACGCGGCTCACTGGCACTCTTCCACGCCGCCCAGGCGATGGCGACGCTGCGTGGACGCGATTACGTCACCTCAGATGATGTGAAGGAACTGGTCAAGCCGACATTGAGCCATCGGTTAATCATTGCGCCCGCTGCCCGTGTGCGCGGTGTCACGCCCACCGCCATTCTTGACGAGGTGATGGGCATGATCCCCACGCCGGATAGTCCCGCCATGCTGGCGCGGCATCGGTAGCAATTCTGATACTGGCTCCACTGGCGCTGGAAGGTGCTTGCCCTATGCGACCCTGGCAATTGATCGCGCTCACTGCGCTTGTCGGCGCGCTGGCTATCAGCGTGAACTGGAAGCCCTTCTGGGTGCTCTTCTACGCCCTGCTGATCGCGCTGGCGCTCTCGATTGCGTGGCTGGCGCTGAGTGTACGTGGCCTCACCTTCAACCGTTCGGCGCTAGGTGGGCGCGCACAGGTCGGCGAGCGCATCGAAGAACGGCTGGCGCTCGAAAACCACTCGTGGATGCCCAAACTGTGGGTGCAGGTGGTGGACGGCTCGACCCTGCCCGGCCATCATGCAGGCTATGTATCGAGCGTTGGCCCCCATCAGCGCATCGCCTGGCGCGCGCGCACCGTCTGTCGGCGACGCGGGCGCTACACGCTGGGACCCGTGGTGGCGACCACAGGCGACCCGCTCGGCCTCTTTCGCCGCGAACTGACGCTGGCGCCGGAGCATCAGTTGCTGGTGTTGCCCTCGGTCCTCAACCTCAATAACTTCCACCTCTACCCAGGCGTCATGCCCGGACGCGGGCGCGGCTCACAACGCTCACTGCAAACCACCACCAACATTGTCACGGTGCGCAACTACGTTCCCGGCGACGCGCTCACACGCATCCACTGGCCCAGCACGGCCCGCCACAGCCAGTTCATGGTGAAAGAGTTCGACCTGGACCCGACAATAGACGTGGTGATCCTGCTGGACTTCGACCGCGACGCCCAGGCGGGCGAAAATGAAAGCTCCACCGAGGAATATGGTGTGACCATCACCGCCAGCATCGCATCCTATCTGCTGCGCCAGCAGGAGCTATCAGTGGCGCTCGCCGTTACCGGAGCCCCCGATGCGTCACTAGCGCTTGATCGCGGCGAACGGCAACTTGACCGCATACTTGAGGCGCTCGCGGTGGCGCATCCCCGACGCGCTGTGCCGCTGGCGGTGGCGTTGGCCGAGGAGGAACAGCGGCTGGCGCGCAACACCGTGCTGATCATCGTCACACCCTCCACCGAACTCGACTGGACGCAGGGTTTGGCTCATCTGCGCCAGCGCGGCGTGCGTCCACTGGTGATCCTGCTCGATCCCCACTCCTTCGACGACCAGATGGCGGGCAACACCGCTATTCACGATGCGCTGGTGGCGACGGGTACACCAGTCGTCGCCATTCACCGTGGCGACGCACTGATCCATGTGCTGGAGGAAGGCGCCTGATGAACCTGATGAACCTGATGAACCTGATGAACAGCGCAGCCAGCGCCTCACCCGGCTACGTGATCGATCAACAAACACCCACATTTCCAGGTCCACCCGCCAGGCTAGCAGGCACATCACAAGGAGCGAGCAAATGAGCGTGACGACAACCAGCGCTAAAACAGCGACGCCCGCGGTAGAGGGATCGGTTCGCCACCCCCGCGCTGCCTGGTTTCACCTCTTGCCGAGTGATGGCTGGCTGACGCTGTTGCTGACCATCATCATCATCGTGGTGACGGTCTTCAGCATCGAGGCTGTTACCCCCACCTGGACTTCACAGGGTATCGGGATTCTTAACCTGACACTGGCGCTGGGCATCGTGCTGGGCTACATCGCCGTGCAGCAACGACTGCTACCAAGCATCATCGTGCATACCATTGCGACTGTGCTGGGCATCGTGCTGGCCTTCACGCAGACCGCCAACGCAGTGTTGCTCAACGACGACCGTGAGCTTGCCCGGCGCACCTGGATATGGTTTCAGCACGCCTTCGCGCCAAATGCGAGTAGCAGCGACAATAGTGTCTTTTTGCTCTTCCTTGCCACGCTCACCTTCCTGCTGGCCTACATCAGCATGTGGCTGGTGTTTCATACACGGCGCCCCTGGCTCGCCGTGCTGGCCAACGGCGTCGTGCTGCTGATCAACATCGGCTGGAGTACCAGCGACGAATACTACTTCCTTGTGCTGTTCCTACTGGCCGCCTTGCTGCTGCTTGTGCGCTTCACGCTGGCCGAAAACACCCGCTACTGGCGGGCGATTGGCCTGCGCTTCTCGCCCGATCTTGGCTGGGATTTCATGCAGGCTGGCGCGTTCTTCGCCATCGTGGTGGTGCTGATCCCCAATCTGCTGCCAGCCGCCATCCAGAGCCAGGCGCTCAACGACTACTTCAATGCGCCAAACGGTGGCCTGGTGAAGCTCGAAGCGCGTGTTCAGTCGCTCTTTGCTGGCGCTGGTGGCAGAGGCACTACAGGGCCGGGATTCTTCACCTCTACCCTGCAATTGCAGGGCAGCGTTAACCTGCCAAACGTGCAGGTACTGCACTACCATGTTGGCAGTTCGGGCGCCGGTGACGCCCAGCAATACCTCATTACCCAGGCGTTCGACTCATACAATGGCTCGAATACCTGGACCAACTCCACCATCGCGCAGACCACTTCCTATCAGGCCAACCAGACACAACCAGCATCGAGCCAGACGCATCACACCGATGTGTACGACATCACCTTCGATCTGACGCCCATCGGCGGCGAACAGTATATCTTCGCGCCGGGCAGCGAGGCAGCGTCATTCAGCGTTCCCAGCAACGCGCAGGTCAGCACGCTGAGCTTTAGCGCCATGTCGTGGCAGGCGCAGACGCCAATGCCAACTGACGACGCCTATGTTGGCGCAGGCTATGTGTCAGACGCGACGGAACAGCAACTCAAACAGCTCGTGTACCCCAGCCAGTTCACCGGCCTGCCGTCGCAGTCGCCCTACCCACCCAACATGCTGGAACAATACCTGCCGTCGGACCAACACATCGATCCACTGATTGCGCAACGCGCACAGGAGGTGACACGGGGTGCGCCCACGATGTATCAGGCGGCTCTCGACATCCAGAGCTATCTGCGCACCTTCACCTACAGCACACAGAACCCTGAGCCACCCGCCAACCAGGACGCCACCGCCTGGTTTCTCAAGACACAACGCGGCTTCTGCACGTTCTTCGCCTCGGCGATGGCGCTGATGGGACGTTCGCTCGGCATGCCCACCCGCGTCGTCAGTGGCTACACCGCAGGCGTCTATGATCCGCGCTCCAACAGCTATATTGTGAAAGGCACGCAGGCGCACACCTGGACACAAATCTACTTCGGCGCAAAGTATGGCTGGATCAACTTCGAGCCGACGGCGCAGTTCTCGCAGTTTGTGCGCCCCGTTCCCGCCTCCACAGTACCGACAGTCGGACCCGGCACACCGCAACCACACGGCTCGGCGACCGCCAGCCCGTCACTGCGCGGCGTGACTCCAGGCTCCTCCAACCTCACACGCACTGGCGCCTCCCAGCGCAACACGCTGCTGATCCAGCTTGGTCTGGGCATAGCGTTGACGATTGCCCTCGTGCTGGCGCTCTATGCGCTGTTCGTGCTGTGGTGGCGGCTGCTCTATCGCAACCTCTCACCTACCGGAGCGTCGCTGGGGCGCGTCGCGCTGCTGGGCAGTTGGGCAGGCGTGTCGGCCAAACGTTCGCAAACACCAAGTGAATACGCCGAGGCGCTGGGCAAGCTGCTACCATCTCAACGTAGCGCACTCCGTCAGTTGAGCGACCTCTACACACGCGAACGCTGGGGTGGCGGCGCCACAACAGCCGCCGCAGACGAGGCGCCACAACTCTACGAGCACATACGCGGCTCACTGGTTCCGCTGATCATCCGGCGGGCACGCTCATTGCCCTCGGCCACACTCCGGCGACTGCGCAGCGGATGGCGCACAGCCAGCGACCGGTAAGGTGGGACGCGCCCACTCGACCTCAGCGCACATCCGAACGAGCGCCCAACGAGCGCCCAACGAGCACGGTGTCTATCCATCACCGGTAACCTCGCCGGGCGTTGGTGCTGTATGGCGTCGTGTGATGTCTGCGTGGCGGGTGCGTGGCAAGCGCATATGTTCGCATTTGTTGTGCGTACCACGGCATACTGTGCGCGTGAGCAGCGTCACGCTACCGGCCATTGTGCATACGTCAAGAAAGAAGTAATATAAAACAGCCCACACAACGACAGGTGGGCGTTGTATACTGATTGTCATCATCCCGTTCATTCCATCAACGCCAGAGCGCCTGCATGGGCAAGGGACATCGCCATGATCTCGCAAGACATCATCTGCTCACGTTGTGGCTGGCGCAACGAACCCACCGCGCGTATGTGTGGTGGCTGTGGCATGCCACTCACCACCAACTCCAACGGTCTCATCACTGCCGAGGCGACGCCGACCAGTCTCAATCTGCAAACACCCGTGACGCCTGCTTCCGACATTGGCGCGACCACACCCGCGACACCCCTGCCGCTCCCCGCCGATGTCGCCCCTCGTGACAGTCGCCATACAGCGCCGATTCCGGCCACGCCAGTGTATCGCACGTCCGCACCGGCGGCTCTCACCACGGCTGCGCCGAGGGGCACATCACGCAATCGTGGCGGTAACTGGGCGCTCAGCCTGCTGATCGCGCTCGTGCTGCTACTGATCCTCAGCGCCATTGGCTATAGCTCCTGGGGACTGTTCATCCAGCCAGGCATCCAGACGCAGGTAGACGCCGAACTGAATACCCGCATAGACAGCATGCTACGCACAGCGATTCCGACACAGCCGGGCAGCGCGTCGGTGAGCGCCGTCGCACTGAATAGCACGCTGGCTGCGCAACCGCAGGATAGCGCCGGATGGGTACGCAATCTGCGCGTGCAGATCTATGCCAACAATGAGGCGGTCTTTACGTTCCGCTTCCTGATGCGCGATGGCATTATCACTACCCATCTGGAAGCCGTCAATGGGCGCCTGATGGTCTATGGCACGGTGGTTGATGGCGAGTTGAGCGCCTTCGAGACAGGCACACAGGTAGAGGCTGCTTTCAACCGGGGATTCAGCCTGCTGCCTGCCACGGCACGCTATACTGGGATCACCAGTGTACC
>JBDTAI010000143.1:0-2903 GCA_039924685.1 Ktedonobacterales bacterium | reverse complement strand
TCTTACAGCAAGAACAGAGTACGAAGCGGCGTAGCCTCAAAGGCAAGCGCCTCAAAGCCGGGTGGGACCATGACTACTTGCTGACCATCCTGGCCGCGATTTAGATGCGTTTACCCTGGATTGACGCCCGCTGTGCGTGCGCGTTCGGAGATGCCATGCTATAATGATAAACGGAGTAGTGAGTCCTGAACACAAGCGCCCGCGCGAGCATCCCATCGCGTGACCGTCGACATCGCTCTTTCAGCAGCGCAAAGCTGCAAGGAGAGCGGCGCCGACCACCAACGCGAAAACCTCGCGCCTGCATAGCGCAACGTTCCGGCATGTGGCGCCTCGCCGACGGCTAGCAGACAGCGCGGCGGCGTGGACATGTGCCTGGCAGATGCGGCCCATCCACAGACGACCAGAGAGCAACAAAATCTACGTCTTCTGGATCACAGTGAGCGCTGCCGCCAGGATCGCCGGGCAAGAAGGGATAGATGAAGATCAGATGGATATAACCACACCACGACGCGGAATTGGGTTGCCAATGGCGGCCCGCACGCCAGCGGAGTATATTCCCGGCGATCAGGAGCCGGGCGTCGCGCTCACCAGCCTGGCGGATATGCTGCGGTGGGCGCAGAACTATGCCCGCAGCCGCTCGATCTGGCCGCTGGGCTACGGTCTCGCCTGCTGCGCCATCGAAATGATGGCGGCGGGCCAGGCGCACTATGACATGGCGCGCTTCGGCTCCGAGGTCTTCCGCGCCAGCCCACGTCAGGCCGACCTGATGATCGTCGCTGGCACGGTCTGCGTCAAGATGGGGCCGCGCCTGGTGCGCCTCTATGAGCAGATGGCCGACCCCAAATGGGTGATCTCGATGGGCCAGTGCGCCACCAGCGGCGGCGAGTTCTACGACAGCTACTATACGGTGCAGGGCGTTGATACGCTGGTGCCGGTGGATGTCTATGTTCCCGGATGCCCACCGCGCCCAGAGGCGCTGATTGAGGGGCTGCTGAAGCTGCGCGAGAAGATCGAGAAGCAGGGTCTCAAGCTCAAGGGTGAGGAGTAACTATGCGTGGTATTCTTCAGGGTCTGGGGCTGACACTCAGCCACGTCACCCGCCCCAAAGTGACGCGCCTCTATCCCTATGAGAAGCGCCAGCTACCGGACCGCAGCCGTGGCCTGATCCAGTTGATCGCCGAGGAGGGCCAGGACACGCCCTTCAACCTCACCTGCGAGGCATGCCTGCTCTGCGAGAAGGTGTGTCCACCGCGCGCCATCACCATCGAGGCGCGTCCGACGCTGCGCTTCCGTCGCCGTCCGTACTTCTCGCCCACCTCGGTGGCGGGCTACTACTCGCCGCGTTTCTCAGAGTACGCCGTCAGCTATCCCAATCGCCCCTACTCGCCGCCAGTGCTCACACCGGTGGCCACCTCACTCGAAGCGCCGGTGGACCTGGCCAAAGCTGACGAGATACTCGATTCCGCCTCGCTCGAAGCCTGGGACCTGACGGAGATGCTTGATCGGTTGATGATCGCCTACGATGGCATGCCCCTACAGGTGGCATGGCGCGTGGTCGAGCGGCGGGGTGTTGACATCAGCGACCTCTTTGGCATCGTGACCGCCAGCGACCACTTCAAGCCCGCGAAGCCCGCCACACCCGGCATACTGCGCGCCGATCAGGTGGAGCGCGGCCCCTCACCCTCGACCCGTGGCAAGTATGGCACGATCAACCACAGGAGGGCGCCCCGTGCCTGATACCTCACAAACAGCCAATCTGCTCCTTGGTGGCCTGGATATGCAAGGTAGCCAACAGCCGCTGACGCTTGACGCCTATCGCCAACAGGGCGGCTATGCGGCGCTACGTAAGGCGCTGAGTGATCTGTCGCCCGCGCAGGTGATCGGGCAGATCAGCGATTCCGGTCTGCGTGGACGTGGCGGCGCCGGTGTGCTGGCGGCGGAGAAGCTGAAGCTGGTTGCCCGCGCCGATTCCGCCGACCGCTACCTCGTCTGCAACGCCTACGACGCCGACGACCGCTCGCTGATTAGCGCAACACTGCTGGCGCGCAACCCACATGCCGTGCTCGAAGGCATGGCGCTGGCCGCCTATGCCATCGGCGCGCATGAGGGCTACCTCTACGTGCGCAGCAGTCGCACTGCGGGAGCTGAGGCCGTGCAGGCGGCACTGGCCGAGGCGCTGGGGCAGGGACTGCTGGGGCGCGGCGCCCTCGGATCATCCTTCGACTTCGCCATCACCGTCGTCGGCGTGGAGCGCGGCTTTATGGCAGGCGAGGAAAGTTCGCTGCTCGAGATTCTCAAGGGGCGCCCGATGAAGGCGCAACAGCGCCCGCCCTACCCCACCGACTATGGCGTCCATGACAAGCCAACCGCCGTGCAGAATGTCGAGACACTGGCGAATCTGCCGGTAATTCTTGGCAAGGGCGTCAAGGCGTTCCGCGCGGTTGGCACGGCGACGACGCCTGGCACGAAGCTGGTGACGGTGCTCGGCCCCGGCGCGGCCACTGGAAGGCTGATCGAGATTCCCTTTGGCGCGACACTTGCCCAGGTTTTGCGGCAGGCGGGTCTCGATGTCAACGAGTCCAGCGCACGCGGGGTCGTCGTTGGCGGCAGAGAAGGCGGCGTATTGCCGCTGGCGCAGCTTAACACACCCTTCGACTTCGAGGCGCTCGAAGAGATCGGCGCCATCGTCGGCTCCAGCGTGATCGAGGCGCTGGCCACTGATACCTGCATGGTCCACTGGGCGATGGAGCAGAGCGACTATCTCGCCGAAGCCTCCTGTGGCAAGTGTGTCCCCTGCCGGGTGGGTGTCAAGCGCATCGCTGGCACGCTCTCAGGCATTGTGAGTGACCTCGGCAAGCAGGACGATCTCGCGCTGCTCGACGAGTTCGCGCACTATGTGCCGG
>JBDTAI010000142.1:0-5195 GCA_039924685.1 Ktedonobacterales bacterium | reverse complement strand
GAAGCGCGCTCTTATACGCATGAGAAAAAGGGGCGCCCCCATATGGAACGTCCCTCAACTATCCGGTACTGGATGCTGATCGGCGATTAGCGGGCGCCAGCGCGGGCTGTGCGACGCTTGTTCGGCTGCGGATGATACTTCTCAAGGGTACGCTGGGCGCGGTAGGCGGCAAGGTCGCCCGCATAGCGGAAGGCGAGGTAGTAGAGCCAATAGAGCGCGATGACCGCGACCCAGACCAGCCAGCCATAGCGCCAGAAGCGCCAGGCGAAGAGCGAGGAGTCGAGCGCATAGCGGGCGCCAATCAGGATGAAGCCAACCAGGCCAATCGGCCAGACCTGGCCCATGAAACGGTCCATCAGATACTTGTTGAGCGTATGGTGGCCAAAGAACCGCTTGCGCCCTTCAAGCGCGTAGTAGAGCGGGATCAGCAACGCCAGCGAGCAAAAGATGATCCACGGCAGGTAGTAGTGGAACGCCTCGGCATTGCCCGAAGCTGTCCCAGAGCCAGCCGTCACCGGATCGGTGAATAGCCATGTCATGATCTTGGAAATATTCATGGATTGCGCGCTCCTCGTCGTCGCCGGGCCAGCCGGAGCGGCAAAGGCCAGTGACGGATGTGCTGTACGACACTGCCGCCGAGCATCCTGAGAGAATACCGGCGCTCTATGGCGAATAAGGTTACTCCATGATACCAGAAGCGCCCCGATCAGGTCAACCTGATCCTGCTGATTGTCAGGGATGGCGGGCGGCGAGGAACGTTATGCGCTAGATATGCGCCTGATACGTGCCTGATACGTGCCTGATACGTGCTTGATACTTGCCATACGCTCGTCAGATGCGACACAATACCAGACAAGGCGGGCCGTCTCCGGCAGCCATTGAGTTGTGACAGGCATTGTATTGGCCAGCAATGCGCCGATGCAGGCACGAGCAGAGAAGAAGAGAGCAGCGGAGTATGTCGGACCAGAAGCATCCGCACGGGAACGTGATCGAGACACTGCAAGCGCGCGGCCTTGTCGCCCAGATGACCGAGAGTGGGCTGTATGAGGCGGCGGCGCAGTATCCGCTCACGGTCTATTGCGGCTTCGATCCGAGCCGCCCCAGCCTGCAAATCGGCAACCTTGTGCCGGTGATCGCGCTGGCGCACTTCCAGCGCCAGGGCCACCGTCCAATCCTTGTCGTCGGCGGTGGCACCGGCATGATCGGCGACCCCAGCGGCAAATCCGAGGAGCGCGTATTGCTCACCACCGAACAGGTGATTGAGAACGCCGAGCGCGTGCGCCAGCAGCTCTCCGGCTACCTCGCCTTCGACGGCCCCAACGCCGCGATCATGGTGAACAACCTCGACTGGCTCGGCAAGATCACGCTGATTGACTACCTTCGCGACATCGGCAAGCACTTCACCGTCAACGCCATGATGGCCAAAGAGTCGGTGAAGTCGCGGCTGGAGAACCGCGAGCAGGGCCTCTCATACACCGAGTTCAGCTATATGATCTTGCAGGCGACCGATTACCTGCATCTCTTCGACCACGAGGGCTGCACTGTGCAGATCGGCGGCAATGACCAGTGGGGCAACGTCACGGCGGGCGTGGACCTGATCCGCCGCACCCGCGCGGCGCATGCCCATGCGCTCACCGTGCCGCTGATCACCTCGGCGACGGGCGCCAAGCTGGGCAAGACCGAGCAGGGCGCGCTCTACCTCGACGCAGCAATGACCACGCCCTATGAGATGTACCAGTACTGGATCAACACTGACGACCGCGATGTGGGCCACTACCTCAAGGTCTTCACATTCCTGCCGCTGGAGGAGATCGCCGGACTCGAACGCCAACAGGCGGAGCATCCCTCGTCGCGGGTGGCGCAGCGGCGGCTGGCTCATGAGATCACGCGGCTGGTGCATGGCGAGGCGGCGGCGCAGGGTGTGGCCGGCGCATCGAACGTGCTCTTTGGCGCAGGAGTGGACGAGTTGACGCCCGATGTGCTGCCCTATCTCGCCAGCGCCATCCCCACCACAACGATTGCCGCTCCGGCGCTTGATGGCGCGGGTCTGCATGTGCTGGATGCGCTGGTCACATCGGGCGCGCAACCTTCTCGTGGCGCGGCACGGCGGCTGATCCAGCAGGGCGGCCTCTATGTCAACGAGCAGCGCGTGAGCGACGCCGAGCACGCCCTTACCCACGACGACATCATCGCCAACCGCGCCATCCTGATTCGCGCGGGCAAGAACAAATATACGCTGCTGTTGGTTGGGTGAGGACACATAGCATGGGCCTTCAGTCCCCATCGCCCCGTGCGCCGGACATGTATGGTGTTTGACAAATCCATCGGGGACTGGATCGCAGGTGGTGGTTCGTGGCCTTCGGGCCACGGGTACTCCCAGTAGGCGGGTGGGCGGTGTTGTGCCCAATCACGGTGTTCGATGGCATCAAGGTCGAGAGCGGCCCAATAACCCACCAAAGCGCCCATTCTCACATTGCGGCGCCGCCTTTGCGTGTGTTAGACTGGCGTTGGGCGATGTGGCAACGGCGCCACATCAACGGACAACGAACGGTCCGCGACGTAGCCTCGCGCCAGGGTGTACGCCAGCGATGCTCCATGCGTTATACGGGATGGATTGCTGGCCGCTGCGGATCATCTGAACATCTGTGATCACCTGGACGAAGGAGCCGATCTGTGCCTATACCACCACCGTTTCCCATGCCTTATCCCGATACAAGCGCCACGCTGGATACAGCTTCATCTACTGCTGCGACACCTTCTGCAACACGTCCTTCCCGCACAAAAGCCTCGACCATAGAAGCCTCGGCGCCCGCAACCACTGGCGCCAAAACCGCAACCAGGTCGCCCAGACGCAGCACCGCCACGTCCAGCCGCCCTCTGAGCCGCGCTGCGGATCAGGCGGATCGGGCGGCGCGTGAAACTGTCATGCAGTTGCGTGACGAGGCGTGTGATCGCGCGCGACCGTTGGTGAAGGCTGGGGCTGCGCCGATTCGCGTGATGGCGCGTATGGTGGACGATCTCGAAGCCGCCTGCCGCGAACGCAACATCCCGCAGGAGATCGTCGCTGCTGAGGTGATCAACCGTACTATCGGCGATGTGGATTTGCGACGCATCAGTGCGCGTGACGACGGACCAGAGTTCGTTTCGCTGGCCGATGAGATGGGGCTGGCGCTGCCCGGCGAGGTCTTCGATGGTGGCTATGTGGCGACCGGCGAGCGATACCGCGCGGCGCATGAGCGCATGCTGGACTTCGAGCGCCAGTTGCTTGCCCGCCACTTCGATCTGCGTATGTATGATCTGTCGGGCGTGGGTAATCCATTGCTGCGGGAGATGATCGCAGCCCAGACACAGAAGGAGTGGGGCTTCAGCTTTCCACCAGCGCAACTCTATCTCAGCCTGGGTTCACTCGATGGCATCTGCAAGTTCTGGCTGGGCTACACGGCGCTGCTGCGCAAGCAGGGGATCACCTCATTCGCCGCGCTGATCCCCTCGCCGGGCTTCAACGTGCCAGAATGGCAGGCGCAAACGCTCGGCTGGCGAATGCACCGCGTGCATACGCGCCCGGAGGACCACTTCAAGCTGACGCCCGAAGACTTGCGGCAGGCGCTGGATGATGCGCCCGACCTGCGCGCCTTCTATCTCACGGTCTCCAACAACCCCACTGCCTTCGCCTATGCGCCCTACGAGTTGCGGGCACTCTTCGCCGTCATTCAGGAACGGCGGCCCGATCTGGTGATCGTCGCCGATCTGGCCTACATCGGCACCGCCGACCCGGCCGAGGATCGCGTCCGTATGCAGGCGTTCAACGATCCCGAAACGCTGGCGCGCACGGCGTTCTGTTGCAGCTACTCGAAGTCGCATACACTGACCGGCGACCGCTGTGGCTGGGTGGGCTTCGGCGCGGCGCAACTCGCGCAGGATGTCGGCCCCGGCTGGACTAACAGCACGGCGGCGCTGCCTGCCGAATGGCAACTGCGCTATATGGCGCATGTGCAGTTCTTCGCCGAGCATCCTGAGATCGAGCAGCGTATCCGCGCACTCTATCTGCTGCGGCGCGGGCGGCTGGTGGAACACCTGCGTCGCCTCAACACGAAACAGCAAGTCTTCGCGCAGATCAACCTTGATGATGGCGGCACCGTCTATAACTGGAGTCAACTCACCCCCGGCGAGGATGTGTTCTCGCTCTTCAGCAAAACAGGCATCGCTGGTGTGCCGGGCAGCGCCTTTGGCTACTCGGATGACTTCGTGCGGCTCTCCATTGGCTGCATCCCTGTCTCTGCCAACTAACGTTTCGAGGAAACGCGAAATCACTGCGGCGGATCGAAAAGTTCGATCTGCCTCTTTTTATACTGCATACTTGGCGTAACAATACAGGTGTCCTACTGAATTGACGCGCTGCAAGCGGCGGCGTAGGATGTGCTTGGGCGCATACCGCACATGCGCCCTCTTCCAGAACTCCCACAGGGAGAGAACAATATCTATCAACTGCTGAAGCTGTATATGGGAGAGCAGAGCGGCAGTGGGAAAGCACAGGTCGTCGGCATGGGGAACAGGGGGAATCGCTACCGTCAGCAGGGTTATCATAACTATCAAGGCTCTCAGGAGTACGGCAGTGAACTCGATGCGCCGACGCTGCTGGGCGGCACAGCGCCACTTGCTGGTAGCTCGAGTTCAGCGGCGCCGCCGCCATCACACGCTCCACCATACTATCCCAGCTATCCCAGCTATCCCAACTATCCCAACTATCCCAGTGGTCGCCCGCCACAGTGGCCGGGACCACAAGCGCCGCGTCCCCCGGCATATCCACCATACTCCGCACAACCCGCTGATGCAGACTACCCCACTGTTCAGGCCCCGCGCCACAGACACGTCGCCCCAGCGCCCCTTCCCCCACATGCCGCGCCACGGCCTCCACAACCTGTGTATCGCACCCCAGACCACCAGCCACGGGCAGCCTATCGCACTCACGGACGATCACTGCCGCAACTGCCGGTTGCGCACATCCTGCTGATCCTCGGTGTGGCGGCGATGGCGCTGGCGTTGATGCAGCCCTGGGGCATTGACGCGCAGGGATCGCCGATCTATGTCAAAACGTTCACCAGCGCCGCGTTGAGCGCGCAGGGATTGGACGCTGGCGCGCTTGCCTTCCAGACGGCGGAGTATCTTCTCGGCGCTGTGGCGATCCTGGCCGCGGC
>JBDTAI010000141.1:0-9161 GCA_039924685.1 Ktedonobacterales bacterium | reverse complement strand
TCACTCGGCGCGCTGATCCCCGGTATAACTGTCAGCGCGCTCGTGCTCGTGATGGGTGTCTTCTCGCTGCTCAATACCTGCGCGCTGACCGTCGCCATCGGGCGTTCCTATCGGGCAAAGCCGGCTGGTCTGTGGAGCCGTGAGCGCGTGAGCGGTATCGGGTTGATTCTCGGTAGCTTGTATATCTATGGCGCCGAGATTTGGTGGGGCGTCC
Source organism: Ktedonobacterales bacterium (assembly GCA_039924685.1). Taxonomy (GTDB): domain Bacteria; phylum Chloroflexota; class Ktedonobacteria; order Ktedonobacterales; family JADMIN01; genus JBDTAI01. The sequence continues at coordinate 8,947 of JBDTAI010000141.1, read as the reverse complement.
AGACGATCAGCGTGAAAGGTGACGTCACCTTTGCGTTTGTCGCCAGCCTCTTGCTATTCTCATTCGGGTTGGCGCTGGTGCGCGCCTGGTCGCTGCTTGGCGCGCGACGCAACAGCATCGGTGATCTGGTTGGCTCCCTTCTGCAAGATGTCAGTGGCGCCTCCCATGCCAGCCATAGCGACCGCACATCGAAGGCCACGGCGCCTGATGCGACAATGCCCACCGTACCTACCGTAAGCGCCACGAGCGCGCCAGCCTCGGTTCCGCTCACTGCGCCGACAGCGAAAACCACGCAGACGGGAGCTACACAGTGACGCCATCTCCCGAAACGCGGGCGTTCACATTACCCAGTGGACAGGTATATACCGCCCGCGACTTGCTGCGGCGGCATGTCGAGGCGGTCTGGGGCGTTTCACTACTCCCACTGGATGTTCCCCTCAGCGATGATGGGCTCACGCTATCTGCTGACGCGCCTGCGCCTTCCTGGGCGCTCTACCTGGGCGAAACGCTGCCCGGCGGCCAGCGCATCCCTATCTGGCGGGCTGATGTTGCACTCGAACAGCTCCCGCATCTGCTTGCCCTTGCTGAAGCGGCGCTTGCGTCGTCTCCGCTACCATTCAGCCAATCCAGCCAGCCGAATGCCACTTTACTTGTCAGTGCGCCCACGGTTGGCCTGGTCACATGCGAGGTGGCGCTGGCCCAGGATTCCAACGCCCCCATCACTCAGCCCCCAGCCGATACCCTACGCCTCTTGCGCGCGCTTTCGCCCGATGACGCAGACCTGGCGACCTTGTTGGCCCGATTCCCCTTCCAGAATAGTGGCGATGATGGTGACAGCGAGGATGAAGACACGATCACCTACTTCAGATCGCCGACGCGGCAGCCAGTAGTGGGGATTGTCGCCGAGGGCAAGTTGCTCTGTGTAGCGCACAGTTCTCGGCGCACGGACCACGCCTGTGAGTTGGGGATCGAGACACACCCAGATGCGCGCCGCAGAGGCTACGCGCTAGCATGCACGCTTCGCTGGGCCGTGCTGGTCGCCGCAGAGGGGCTGATCCCGCTCTATAGCGCACTGGCGGAGAATGCCGCCTCACTGACGCTGGCGCACGCAGTAGGGTATCGCCCCTTCGCCCGCGCCGCCTATGTGGTTGGGTAAGTGAGACCTACACCTCCAGCGTATCGGCCAGGGCGCGCAGGAAGAGTTCCACGTCGGTGACTAGGCCCATCGCTTGCGCTGTGCCACGGTCAGCCAGCTTGGTGACGACAGCGGGATTGATGTCCACCACCACACAGCGCACGGCGGCAGGGAGCATGTTGCCGGTAGCGATGGCGTGCAGCATCGAGGCGGCCATCACCGCGACCTCCACGCCCGGCACGGCAGCGCGCATGCGGTCCTGCGCCTCCATCGAGTCGGTGATCACGCTGGGCATTGGCCCATCGTCGCGGATCGATCCCGCCAGCACAAGCTCCACGCCATGCTCCAGCGAGGCGCCCACGATGCCGTCGCCAAGCAGTCCTTGCTCACGCGCTGCTGCAAGTGATCCGGCGGCGCGCACGGCGTTGATGGCGCGCAGGTGGTTGCGGTGACCGTGTTCGACAGGCAGACCAGTCGCCTGATCGATCCCCAGCGACGTGCCAAACATCGCCGCCTCTACGTCATGCGCGATGATGGCGTTGCCGCCGAAGATCACCTGGATGTAGCCACCGCGAATCAGTCGCGCCACATGCTGACGCGCCGCCGTATGCACCACTGCCGGACCCAGCACGAAGAGGATTTTGCCGCCGTGACTGCGGGCAACGCGCATCGCCTCGGCCACATCTGCAATTGCTAGCGCCTTTGCCCGTTCGGAGGAAACGGCGCTCTGCATAAAGCCGAAGGTCTCGCGCTCGCGGCGTGGGCGCTCCAGCGGCTCGACCCGCACGCCATCATAGCCCACCACCACGGCGGCGCCCTTGCGCACATCGTGCATCGGGCAGCCGCGCGCGCGATGGGCGGCGTGGTCCACCACAATCGCCACATCCATCTCGATGCCCTCTACTGGAACCCACTGACCATCTATCAGCACGGCGGTGGGCAGGTTGGTGGTGGAGTAGAAGTCGTCGGGCAGCACGCCATCCTGCAAGACGGGCGCAAGGTGCGCATCCTGCTCCACCCGTGGCAACGCTCCAAGCCGTTGCAATTCACCGATCAACTCGTTCAGGCGATCTTCATCATCGGCGCTGACCTCGAGGCGCGCATAGCTTGGCTCGGTTTCGCTCTGACCGATGCGCATCTCCACGACGCGGAAGTGCGCCCCGGCGTCCTCGATCACTCCCCACACACGCGGCAGCACATACGAATCAATGATATGCCCGCGTAGCTCGATCTCGCTGCTCGCCATATGCCACGCTCCTCACCAGCCTGCTCATTTTAGCGATAACGCTCTTGTGAGGCAGTGTAGCACGTTTGGGAGCGCCTCATTCCGCTGGGTGTTCTGGCTGCCAGTCGCCATATTCGAGGCTGGTGAGCAGCATACGTATGGATGCCCGATAACTAGCATCGAGGTCGGTCGGCATGCCGAAGCCACCCGCAAGCTCCAGCGAGACGAAGCCGTGCGCCAGACTGCGCAATGCGCGTGCGGCATGGGTCAGCGCATCGCCCTGCAAATGATAGGGCGCCAGCACAGCGCGCAGGATGCCGAGTATCTCCTCGTCGGCAGCGATCAGGTCCGTATTGTCTGGCTCTGGGACACGCAGGCTGGCGGCGTAGAGTCCGGGATGCTCCTTCGCATAGGCGCGGTAGGCATTGGCAAGGGCAAATACACCCTCGGCGCCGCTCTTGCCCACGGCGGCGCGCATCAGTCGTTCACCCAGTGCGCGGGCGCCCAGCGCGGCCAGCCCACGCCGCACGCCATCCAGCCCCGATACATGGTTGTAGAGCGAAGGCGTCTTCACCTTCAGTTTCGCCGCGAGTTGCGCCAGATTCAGCGTCTCCAGTCCCTCGGCGTCCACCAGGTCGGCGGCGGCGCGAATCACGGTGGCTTCGTCCAGCCCAGGGCGGGTGTTACGCCGGTCGGCGTTTGCCTGCATGGCTAGCCCTCTACCAGCGCAGGAGCAGCCGCCAGCGTGGCGTTCACCTCATTGAGAAAGGCGACGATCTCCGGCACGGTACGTTCTGGCATTTCGGCGTGTGGATAGTGTCCGGCGCCTACCATCATCCGCATCTGCCCATGCAGCCGCCCGGCGACGAACTGCGCCTCACGCTCTGGATGGCGGAAGTCAGGGTCTTTCTCGCCCATGATCACCAGGGTTGGCGCCGTGACCTGGTCGAGTCGCGCCTCAGATGCGGCCTTCGAGGCGGCAATCATATGTTGCAGCGCAGTGATACGTCCCAGCTCACGCAGGTTGGCGCGCAGATGCGTGAGATAGTCGCTGAAGTCGGCTGGACGAACGGTTGGATAGAGCATTCTGACATAGCGTGTCCATATGGATGGCCCCCACGGACGGGCGAACAACACCGCAGAGAGCAGGCGCCCCATCCAGAGTGGCCCCATATCGCGCACAACCGGATCGATCAGGATCATGCCGCGTACCCTATTGGGCGCCTCAGCCGCCGCCCAGACCGCCGCGCCACCTGCCATCGAGTCGCCGATGAGGTAGACTGACTTTCCATCGCCAAGCGCGCGAGCCAGCGCCAGCATATCCGCGCCGATGGCGGCGACCGAGTAATCAGGCCACCCGACGCTGCTCTCGCCATGCCCACGCACATCCAGCGTGACCACACGATACCCTGCCGCGACCAGTTGCGGCGCCAGAAAGCGGTACTCGGCGCGCACGTCGCCCATGCTGGGGGCGCATATCACCAGCGAGCGCCCAAGCGCATCAGGATTGTTCGTGGCGGAATCGTCGTAGGCAAGCCGCCCAGCGGAAACGTCGAGAAACTGTGTGGTGAACTGCGTTGTCATAGGGTCGTTCTCCTTCGTTACCGGACCATATTTACTAACATTGATAGTTATAAGCTAATCACATTAGTTTATCAAGGGGATGATAGCGTCGCTAGCGATATTGGCTGGAACACAAAAAGACGGGCGCTCACTCGTTGCAGCATGCTACCCATTGTGGCCGGGGAAGTGATCCTCAGCGGTCAGTCCGTCGCCGTTCTGGGTGATTGGGGGCATCTGATACCCTTGAAACGGCTGGTTATCTCCGCGCGCCAGTGGATTGCCCGTATCACGCTCTCGCTGCAAGAGGGACAGGAACACATTGGGATAGGTGGGTGGGCTTGCCGTCACCACGAGCCGCTTACTGATGCTGCGTGTGCCGTTAGCATCCTTGATGTTGAGCGTCAGCGTGTAGGCGCCAGGAGCCGCATAGGTATGTTGTGTCATCGCTCCATCGGCTTGCGCGCCGTCGCCGAACGTCCAGTGGTAACTGAACGCGCTCTGTGGAGCACGCGGATCATATGCGCTCTGCGCCACCAACGTGAGCGCCACCCCTGGCTGGAGGCGACCAATATCGCCGATAGCAGCCACCGGTCCGGCAGGGACCGCATCCAGGGAGACGGCGCTGACCAGTTCCGACTGATTCACCATCCAGGCCTGGAGCATAGTCTCGAACTGGAGAGCCAGCGCCAACGCCGCAGACTTCGCCGTGGCGCCATTGGCATACCCGTTCATCAACTGAATGGTGTCGTCGTGGGTGTCGAAGGGGTAGGCTTCCTGGTCGGGAATATTGGGGGTCTGATAGCTCCCGCTCGACGGATCGTACACGCCCTCATCACCCGCGATGAAGGTCAACGCCGGTATATTGGCCGCGTCGAAAGCCGCATCGTCGCTGCCTCCGAGGGGATCGCCCGCGACGAGCGCATGTGAGAGTTGGTCGGAGGTAAAGGCGGGAAGGTTGGCAGTGTGGCCCTGGGCGTCATGATAGGGTACACTGGTTGATCCCACCGTCCGCATGTCGCCGCCTACCACCAGAAGCGCCGCCTGGATCAGTTGGCTGAAAAACGTCCTGCCGTTATAGGTGTTCCAGATATGCAGAGGGATGACAGGATTAGAGGCCAAGCCCAGAAAACGCACCGGATAGGAGAAACCAGACTGCTCCTCATTCAGCATGCCGACGATATTCGCCCTATCGCCATTGACCGTGCTGTTGAGATACTGGTAGGAGCCGAGCAAACCTTGCTCTTCGGCATCGAAGAGTACGAAACGGAGGGTGCGCGCAGGCGCGAGGGAATGCGAACGCCAGTAATCACCGAGAGCTTTGGCCTCTCCGAGCAGAATGGCGCAGCCGCTGGTGTCGTCGAAGGCCGAGCCTTGCGAGACGTGCATACCATCATAGTGGCTCCCCACAACCACCACCTGGTCAGGGTGGAGCGCGCCGGGAATGGTGACTTCGACATTGTAGCTGGGCGAAGTCGCCGGACGGCTGATCCAGCCACCCTGGAACTGATCATAAGTGATCTCAGGGGCAAATCCGCTCAGATTCGCTTGCATGGTTTGCGCCCAATACTGCGCGAAGGCCTGATGTCCGTTGTGCTCGGCGGCAAGATCAAAGCCGGACTCACGTTGCTGAAACGCCGTGGACATATAGTAGAGTTGATCGTACACATAATTGGCGTCAACCGCCGGAAACGCATAGATGGGTGTAGGTGTCGCAGCGTGCGCTGTGGGACTGGCCTTGCTCTTCGGCGACGACCACAAACTGCAAGCCGACAGCGGGAGAAGTCCAACCAGAAGTCCGGCGAGGAGCAAAAGCTGAAGACGCGCCCGCGCATGCAGCGAGAGGCGAGCAAGGTGTCCGCAACCCTGAAAAGCACTGGAAATCGCGGCCTGCTCCTTTCCCCGATCCACATTACCACGATGTAGTGACGCTCGAAAGACAGAAAACTTAACGGCCTTCTATGGCGCCAATTGACGGATGGGTCTTTGCCAATCAATGCGTTCTTCCAGAGTCATACTGCCCATTTCTCATGCGCTCACAAAACGGACGCCCACCCAAACGAGTGGGCGCCCGCTGTAGAATTGCCCTCTCATAGGGGAGAGCTGCGGTGAGGTTAGCCCTCGCTGCTTTCGTACTGATCCTTGATCTGCGAGACGATGTTGGGGTCGAGCAGGGTGGTGGTGTCACCCAGCACACGCCCCTCGGCGATGTCGCGCAGCAGGCGCCGCATGATCTTGGCGCTGCGGGTCTTGGGCAGTTCAGCGGTGAAGTAGATGCGCTTGGGGCGGGCCAGCGCGCCGATGCTGCGCACGACATGCTCCTTCAACTCCGCCGTCAAGGCGTCGTTGGGGGTGTAGCCTGCGCGCGGCGTGACGAACGCTACGATAGCCTGCCCGGTGACGGGATCGTTGGCGCCGATCACCGCCGCCTCAGCCACGGCAGGGTTGCTGACCAGCGCGCTCTCGATCTCCATCGTGCCGATGCGGTGGCCCGACACATTCAGTACATCGTCAACGCGGCCCAGCAGCCAGTAGTAGCCGTCCTCGTCGCGCCGCGCGCCATCGCCGGTCAGATAGTAGCCAGGGTAACGTTCCCAGTAGGTGCGGAAGTAGCGGTCGGGGTCGCCCCAGATCGTGCGCGACATGCCGGGCCACGGGCGCTTGATCACCAGATTGCCGCCGGTATTGACGGGAACACTATTGCCTTGCTCGTCGAGGATGTCGGCTTCGATGCCAGGGAAGGGCAGTGTGGCCGAGCCGGGCTTGGTGGCGACGATGCCGGGCAGCGGCGAGATCATGATCGCGCCGGTCTCGGTCTGCCACCAGGTATCCACAATCGGGCAGCGTCCGGCGCCGATGTTCTCGTTGTACCAGATCCACGCCTCGGGGTTGATCGGCTCGCCCACCGTCCCCATCACGCGCAGCGACGAGAGATCGTGCATGGCGGGATACTGGTTGCCCCACTTCATGAAGGTGCGGATCGAGGTTGGCGCTGTGTAGAGGATGGTGATGCGATACTTCTCGATCAAATCCCAGAAGCGGTCTTTATCGGGAAAGTCGGGCGAGCCTTCATACATCACCACCGAGGCGCCATTGGCGAGCGGGCCATAGACGATATAGCTGTGGCCCGTCACCCAGCCGATGTCGGCGGTACACCAGTAGATGTCGTCCTCTTTGAGGTCGAAGATCCACTCGTGGGTGAGCGAGGCGTCGGTGAGGTAGCCGCCGGTGGTGTGCATCTGCCCCTTTGGCTTGCCAGTGGTGCCGGAGGTATACATGATGTAGAGTGGATGCTCGCTATCGAGTTGCTCCGGCTCGACGATGCGGCGTGTGGTCTGCTTGAGCGCCTCGTGATACCACACATCGCGACCCTCTTTCATCACCACTTCGCGCCCCTGTGGCCCCAGCCGCTGCACCACCAGCACTTTTTCGACGGTGGGCGCCTGCTCGGCGGCGGCGTCGCTCACGTCTTTGAGCGCGATCACGTTGCCGCGCCGCCAGCCGCCATCCGCTGTGATGATCAGCTTGGCTTGCGAGTCTATGCATCTGTCGCGCAGGGCCTCGGCGCTGAAACCGCCAAAGATGACGGTGTGGGTGGCGCCGATGCGGGCGCAGGCCAGCAGGCCAATCGGCAGTTCAGGGATCATCGGCATATAGAACGCCACGCGGTCGCCCTTCTGGATGCCCAGATCGAGCAACACGCTGGCGAACCGGTTGACCTCACGGTAGAGGTCCTGATAGGTCAGCACACGGGTGTCGCCCGGCTCACCCTCCCAGATGATGGCGGCCTTGTTGCGGCGCCACGTTTTGGTATGGCGGTCAACGCAGTTGTACGAGGCGTTGAGCTTGCCGCCGGCAAACCACTTGGCGTTTGGCGCGTTCCACTCCAGCACGCGATCCCAGCGCTTGAACCAGTCGAGGCGGTTGGCGGCCTCGGCCCAGAATCCCTCGGGATCGTCATGCGCCCGCTGATAGACGGAAGGGTCGCGCACGTTCGCGTTGGCGGCGAACTCCGGCGAGGGTGGGAAACGGCGCGTCTCTTGCAACAGCGCATCAATCGTACTGGATGGTCCGGACGGCCCTTGAGAAACCGACATGCTTGCCCCCTTTGGCTGATGGTGTGCTGAGCCAGGGTAGCCTCGTACACTTCTGTGTACCAATTTGCCTGTTCGCCCTGGCGTTCACGACTGAAGACCAGAAGACTGCGGGAAGACTGCTGGAGGACGGACGCGATAAGACGAAGAACGGTGTGGTAGCCAGATGTGCGCTGTGCGGATAGCGGATAATCCCGGCAATGCGGATTATGCCGATGTGCACGCGACAGGCGCGATCAGGCTGATATGTGACATATCATACCACCTGTGAACAAGATGGTGACGTGTCTCGTCTAGCCTCTTGTCCGGCGTTGTCCAGTATGCGCAATTGTGCGTGTTTTTTCGCTGAGTTTTGCGATTTGCCCATCCTGGATATTCCGCCCATCTTGACAAGATGCTACACTGGCGCGTACCTTATTGACAACAGACACGCGTCTGTTTTTCGCCTGTCGTGTTTCCACTGTCGTGTTCCTCGTCCCCTGATGAAAGGAGGCGTGGCTTCAACCAACACACATGCGACACCCGCACGTCATCCTCGTTCCCGCATCTTTCAAGGCGCAACGGTCGCCGCCAGGTCCCAGCAGATACCGTTCAGATACCGTGAGTCTCCAGCGTTCCCATCGGTCGCATGCGACAAACAAGACCAGCGATGTTCATGAGATGTTCGTAAGCGGTAGTCATGACGTCGGTACGCACTCGATGCAACCGGCACAGCGCCGGGTGCGCGTATCGTCCTCATCCCGACCTGTCCTTTTTTCGGTGTTCTGAGAGGAAACGCAGGCGTTTCCTCCCCGGAGAGGAGTCATCATCGTGTCCGAGACGAAAATCGCCAATCCTGGTCCACTTGGTCTGTCAGGGTTCGCCCTCACCACCCTTCTGTTGAGCCTGAATAATGCGGGCATCTACCCCAAAGGCACTGTACTCGGCGCCGTG
>JBDTAI010000140.1:0-9458 GCA_039924685.1 Ktedonobacterales bacterium | reverse complement strand
ACCGACGCGCTGATCAGCAGGGGGGTCTGGTCGGCGCTGGCGATTGTGGTGGTGGCGCTGTTGCTGCTCAACAACGGACGCCTCCCCGGTGCGCAACAGCCCATCCTGCATGCCGGGTTCGACGCTCGCACATTCCCTGTGGCGGCGGTGACGCGGCTGAAGGCGACAGGGCTGCCACCCGGACGCGGCTTCAATACGTATGAGTGGGGCGGCTATCTCGATCAGGCGCTACCGGAGTATGCTGTCTTCATTGATAGTCGCTCGGATGTGTATAGCGCGTCGTTCCTGCGCGATTACATCACCATCATCACGGCGCAGCCCGGCTGGCAGAAACTACTCGATCAGTATCGGATCACCTGGGCGCTGCTGCCGGATGGTCTGCCGCTGGCGCAACTGCTGGCGCTCACCCCTGGCTGGCGCTGCCAGTTGGCGGATACTCAGGGCGTCGCCACGCTCTGCCAGCGACCGCCGCCCAACGCGCACCTATGACCAGCTATGCGTATCATGCAAGCGTATCATGCAACTGATGCAACTTATGGGGAGAGATGAGGAGAGATGGTGCGAAAGGAAACGTCTGAGGAGCGGTTGCGCGTCTTATACTATGAGAGCGCATGAGCGCATAGCGAGTGAGGGCGCCCCGGCGCAGACGAAGCGGGAAGGATGACAGTATGCGACAACGCCACGGCCTTATGGACGGGCGGGAAAATAGCTATCAGGGGCGCAATTGGGGGCGATCTACACGGCTGGCGACGTTTCTCGTGGTCGGCCTGACGCTGTTGACGATGCTGGCGCTCACCGGCTGCAGTTCCAGTGGCTCATCCAGCAAGGGCGGCATCAACTACTCGCTGGGGCTGGCAGGCTCGACCGTGGACCATCCCAGCCAGCCGCCAACCATCGCCGCCAATGGTCCCGACGCCACCTACGCCTTCGTCTATGACAACCAGCTATGGCTGCGCTCGCAGGGGTCGAACACGCCAAAAGAACTGACACGCCTTGTGCTCTCCAACGGCTCCGACATCGCCTGGGGGCCGCTGATCTGGTCGCCTGATGGCAGATATATCGCCTTTGCGCTGGTGGAAAACCTGACCCCAACTGATCCGCAACGCACATCGGGCCCGATCTACATCGTGGATACGCAGGATAGCGGCTGCGCTGGTGGCTCATGTGCGGTGAGCGCGACGGCAGGCGATGGCAGCATCTATGGCCACAGCTACGCCTGGTACGACTCCAACGGCAATTACATGCTGATCTATGGCAACGGCGGCGGCCTGATGTTCTATGACCTCTCCGACCCCAATGGCGGTCCGCGTGTCTGGCAGGCGCGCACCAGCTACACCGACCAGTATCACAACAGCAACGAATCCTACACCTGTGGCTCACAACGCAGCTACGGCGATCTCAGCGTGAGTGGGAATACGCTGTACTACTCCTGCCTGAACCTGTCGGGGCTGGGGAACAGTGGAACCGTCGGCGATGCGTATGTCAACAGCATGAGCCTCGATGCCGTCGCCAACGCGCTCAGTCTTGGCGCCTATGACCGCAATGTGGCGCTGGCGCAACTCTTCAATGGTGGTGGTCCCGGCGCCAATCAGGTCATCCATCTCGGCAAAGCCTATGCCGATGCGCAGGGGAACTACACGGCGGGCGCGTGGAGCATACGCGGCGGCAGCATTGCCTACCAGTTCATCCGCTCCGTTGACACGAAAGCCGCCGCCGTCAGTTTCTCGACGTGCAAGAGTTCGCTCTATAGTGGAAGTTGCGATGGGTATATCCTGAGCAACCTCACCTCGCAGCCGCTCGCCGTGCATCCGCAGCTCGCCATCGCGGGCAATGGGCAGGTGGCGCTCACCGGCGACGCGCTCTATGTGGACGATTCGGCGCAGGACAAGCTGGCGCCCGTCAACTGGCCCGGCCCGTTTGCATGGACCGCCGACGGCGGCATCGTCGTCACGCAGTTGCTCAAGAGCAGTGTGGACGCCAGCGGCGTGACCCGCAACACCACCACGCTGACGCTCTATCATCCCGGCCAGCAGCCGATCACACTCATTCAGGACGCGCAGGACATCGCGTTCCACTAGCCGTCACCTTGGACCTCGCCCCCGGCCCCTTCCCTACAAGGGGAGTGGGTAGCGGGCAGAGATGGAGAACATATGCGGGCGATAGACGACGACACGCCGCTGAAGGTGGCCGTGCTTCAGAAGGTGCGCCAGTGGGGGCCGCTGCCAGAGAGCGACATTAGTCGCATGCTCAAGCCGTTCATGCTCATCACGGATGATCTGCGCGAGATGAGCGAAGAGGGGCTGGTAGATATGGTCTTCATTGGCGACGAGTATGTGATCAGCAACACCACGCTGGGCAAGCTCTTCCTCGAACAGGAAGAACAGGAAGAACAGGAGGAGCAGCCGGACAACGCCGCCGACAAGAAATAAAAAGCCCCTCTCTCAGTGGAGAAGGGCTAGAGGAGGTCATTCGCCAAGCTGTTTGAGGTGCGCCTCGAAGACATCGAGCGAAACTCCTAGCTGCTCAGCCGCCTTGGCATGGTCCTGGTCGTTGAGGCGCAGCGCCGCCCGTATGGCCTGGCGCAGCACATCATGCAGCATCACCTCGAGCGGCGTGCTGGCGCGCACCTTCTGCTCCACATCCAGCACATAGCGGTTCATTTCGTTGTGGAAGACGATCTGGTCGGGCGTGATCACGTCGCCCCGGCCCAGCACCACCGCGCGCTGCATGATGTTCTCAAGTTCACGCACGTTGCCCGGCCAGTCATACGCCATCAGCTTATCCATCGCCTCCTGGCTGATGCGCGCGGGCTGCGATGCAGGACTATAGCGGTGCTTGTCGAGGAAATGGCTCACCAGCGCCGGAATATCCTCCCGGCGGTTGCGCAGCGGCGGCATATGCACCGAGATCACATTGAGGCGGAAGAAGAGGTCTTCGCGGAAGCGCCCCGCCATCACCTCGTCGCGCAGATTGCGGTTCGTCGCCGCCAGCACACGCACATCCACCTTCACCGGCGCTGTGCCGCCCACGCGCTCGAACTCACGCTCTTGCAGCACCCGCAGCAGTTTCTTCTGCGTGCCGAACGTCATCTCGCCCACCTCGTCGAGGAAGATCGTCCCCTTGTGCGCCGCCTCGAAACGCCCTTTGTGCTGGGTCAGCGCACCCGTGAACGATCCCTTCTCATGGCCAAAGAGTTCGCTTTCCAACAGGGTCTCGGGCAACGCGGCGCAGTTCACCTTGATCAGCGGCCCATTGCGACGGTCCGAGGCGTTGTGGATCGCTTCCGCCATCAATTCCTTGCCCGTGCCGGTCTCGCCAGTGATCAGCACCGTGGCGGGTGTGCGCGCAACGCGCCCGATCAGCTTGAAGATGTCCACCATCTCCTGGCTGGAGCCGACGATGCGCTCAGATGCGTCCACCTTCACGCTGGGTGTGCTGCGTCCCTCCACCTCTCGCTTGAGCCGCTCATAGCTCAACACGCGGTCAATCGAGATCAGCACCTCGTCCAGGTCGGAGAAGGGCTTGCTCAGGTAGTCCGCTGCCCCCATCTGCATCGCCTTGATCGCCAGCGACGCCGTCGTGAAGCCGGTCATCAGGATCACCGGGGCATCAACGCCCTGTTCGAGCAGGCGCTGCATAATTTCGATGCCGTTCTGATCGGGCATGCGGATATCAAGCAGGATCAGATCGGGGCGGGTATCGCGCTGCGCCGCTTTTTCCAGCGCATCGGCCCCTGTCGCCGCCTCCTGCGTGGTATACCCCTCTTCACTCAGCAGCGCCGAGAGCATGCCACGCAGATTTTGATCATCATCACAGATCAGGATGGAGCCTTTTGTCGTGCTGATAGACACCTTCGCCGCTCCTACGCGCTTTCCCGTCGTCGCCATCGTATTCTCCCTGCCCTGTCTGGCATCATCACCACATGATTGCTATACTGTGTCAGGTGTTACACCTCGTCCACATGCTAGCAGTTCGACATTGGCACATGGCAAGATGCTGTGGCGCGCTCCCAGCACATGCAGTATATGGCGTGGGGATGAGAATCGCAATGGGCGTACTGCGAACACGAGCAAACATGCCAACAGGTCCAGCAGGTCCAACATGCCCAGCTATGCGCAGACGGCGTTGGCGCGAAGTGCGTCACGAACCGGTAGGGAGGATACACATATTCCAGCAAGCCATAAGCCGATTAGCGCATGCCCATATACAGCGCATGCCTATATACATGGGAAGTGGGTGGCAAGTGTCGCAAGCGTCATGGCTAGCCCGCAGTGGGCATCTCGAAGGGTCCGACAACAACCGGGGAGGCTGGTACGGCAAGCGGTAGTGAGATGGTGAAGACAGCGCCGCTGGCTCGCCCTTCGCCAGTGCGATTGCGCACATCGAGCGCGCCACCATGCGCCGCGACGATGCCACGGGTGATATACAGGCCCAGCCCACTTCCCGACACATCGGCGCTGTGGTCTTGCAGGCGGGTGAATGCCTCGAAGATACGCTTCATTTCTGATTCGGGGATGCCCGCGCCATAATCGCCGATGCTGATATGCACCTGCGTGTCATCCTGCCAGATGCGCGCCTCGATGGCGCCGTCGCTCACCGAATACTTCATCGAGTTGTCTATCAGATTGCGCACGGCCTGTGTCACACGGTCACGATCAACCTCGGCGAAGATCGGCTCTTCCGGGCGTTCCAGCGTGAAGACGCGATCCCGCGACGAAGCGGTGAACTGGTCCACCAGTTCGCTCACGACTACGGCGACATCACAGCGTTCCCGGCGCAGCGTGAACTGGCCAGTGCTGAGGCGGGTCGCCGTCTGCAAGTCATCCACGAGGCGGTTGAGGCGGAAGGCATGCTCGACGATGATGTCCATATAGCGGGCGCGCATCTCTGCTGTGGCGGTTGGGCGCTTGGCAAGCTGGGCATAGTTGATGATCGGATTGAGCGGGCCACGCATCTCATGCGCGACCATCGCCACGAAGCGATCATGCTGTTCTTGCGCCTGTTGCAGACGATGGTTGGCGTCATCGAGCGACTCCACCTGACGCCGCAACGCGGTGGTCGCCTCATCCACCTGCTCACGCACCCGCAGATCAAAGCCCTCGGCGTTGCTGCGCGTCTCATCGAGTTCGCGGCGGCGCTCGATCAATTCACGTTCGAGGCGTCGGCGTTCCAGCGCATGTGAGAGGGTGATGCGCAGTTCTTCCACGTCCAGCGGTTTCATCAAGTAGGCATAGGCGCCGGAGCGCAGGGCATGCAACGCCGCCTCCAGTGCGCTATAGGTTGCCAGCACAATCACCACTGTTGCGGGAGCCAACGCCTGTATCTGCGCCAGCGCATCGGCCTCGTGTACGCTCGTCAGCCGCAGATCGAGCAGGATCGCATCGAGCGGCGCCGCATCGAGCCGTTGCAGCATCTCGGCGACACTCCCCGCCGTCACAATCTCGTAGCCGTCATAGCGCAGAATGCTCGCCACCGTCGCCAGTGTGGCGACGTCGCCTTCCGCCACCAGCACGCGCAATGGCTCGTTCGGCTCGCGCTGTTGTGTGGCAACCTGCACACCAGCCGTCGCCTGGGGATGCTGCTGGCTGTCACGCTGCGTTGTCTCAGTTTCAGAGGTTCCGGTTGTTCCACGCTTGTCCGTCATCGCCGCCAGTTCTCCCAATCGCCAGTATGCCAGCCAGATCGCGGGATCGTATAGATCGCTACGCCACCAGAAATGGTGTAGTTGCCGCATAAGAGCCTGTCGCGGCCCCTCTTTGCAGTATAGCATCGGTCTTTGCCGAGGCTGCCGCAGCTACCCCACCAGTACCAACGGCAAGTACCAGTAGCTCCATAGGTAGTGGGAGATAGATAGATGGACGCCCCCCAGGGGCGCTATTCTCGCATCTTTGCCCTATGGCTTGATGCGCTGCTATAACGCTATGCCTGTGATCGGCCACGCCACCATATCCAGGCGGCGCGAGTAGTGCAGCAGCGGCGCAGTATCGGGCAGGCGCAGATCATGCGCGTCCGCCAGTGTATTCTGGGTGATCTCGGCCTCGGCGGCCTGCAATTGCCAGGGCTGGTGATAGATGTCGCCGCGATAGAGGCGTCCGCGTCGGTCGGTGGTATAGAGGCAGTAGCGCGCGGTGAGCCAGTCTTCGAGCGTCCCCTGCCGCGTCTGCACGGGCGGCGCGATGGGCCGGTAGCGTGCTGCGAAGGTTCCCGTCGCCAGCCGCCGATCACTTCGCGTCACGGAATATCTGGTGGCGCCGTCGAGGACGGCGGGATCGGCGGGATCAGAGGGGGTATCGGGGAAGGCGTAGGCGAAATGCGCCTTGAAATAGGGCAGATGATACCAGGCGCGGGCCACCTCGACCTCCACACGATTATCGGCATCGAGGCTGAAGAAGTAGACACCGGGCTTGCCATCCACATTCACATAGGTGCGAACATTGCATTCGAGCAGGCGGGTGAAAGGCGCAATGTCGGGCAGGCCATGCAGATGAATACCTGTCATGCGAAAGGGAACGATGCCCACCCAGGCGTCGCCGCCATAGGTATCGAGCGGCAAGTTGGGCGGCAACAGATCGCGTATCGTCGCAGCAGGGAGCGGCCAGTGGGCAAAGAGCAGATTGCGCCACACCTGCATCATCGCCCAGGGTCTGTTCGGCGGCGCCCAGGGCCGTTGGTCCACCGTGCGTAAAATCTCCGCCGCGCGCATCGCCACTACCTCTTCCCATCTCATCTGACCACTACCGTACCTGTAGTTCCATGTACGACAATGTCGCTCATCTGCTACAAACCTGAACCATATGATTCAGGCGACGTCGCGTTCCACCCCCAGGACGGGGCAACAAGACAAAGCCCGGTTTGGCTTCGGGCAGTTTGACGACTAGCAAGGTGGAGGTCGTGGGCCTCCGCTGCTGCCGCAGGTGTCTCGCCAGTGTAGCCCTGATCGACGTAGGCGATCTGGACAGATGCGCCGGTCGCGGCTTGCAGGGCTGCCGTCAGGTCGGTGACAGGGGCGCCGCTCACGTAGTTCCGTCAGCCGCTCATATTCGGCGCCTGGTAGGGTGGCATGAGCGACGTTCCACAAGTCATCGTCACTCAGGGTGTCCAGCGCCACAAGCGCATTGCGTGTTCTCTATTGTAAATCATCGGGATGGTAAATCATCGGGCAGAAGTGGCAAACTGGAGGATAACGCCTGGGCGACCACATCATCTATCGGGCGATGTGTCAAATCGGCAAGTCGCAGGAGACGGTCGTACAGGGCTTCTGGGACGTTGATTGGGATCGTATCCGCAGCCATTGTTTCCGCTCCTCTCCTGCCACTGCGCATCGGCCGATGCGCAGTGTATCACAAGGCCTGCCACTTACTCGTGCTTGCGTTGCGGCGGGGGCGGGCCATTGGGGTTGCGGCGTCCCAGGATGCCAGAGAGCGGCCAGAAGCGACGCCCCGATGTCGAGGGTTTGCTCTGCTCGTCATCGAGTTGTTGATCAGGCCGCACCCAGGCCGAGCCACCGATGGGTGTTCCCGGCTGATCAGTGGGGACGACGCGCGATGCCGGTTGAAAAGCCGCCGCTGGCTGGCCATAGAGCGGGCGAGTGGGCTGCGCCTCTTCACCATAGCCCGGTAGCGGGTGGGTTGGCGCGACAGCAGGCAGCGGCCCAGTCTCCGCGCTGAGTTGCGCAGTAGCGGTGGATGCGACCAGCGGAACGTTCGTGTGTGGCGCATCGGCAGGCGGGACGGTTGCGCTTGTGGGAGGCGCTGCGGCTATAGCGGGACGGCGCGGCGTTGAGACTGCCGGGGCTTCATCGCCGCTGGCAATCGCGCTCAGGCGGGCCATCGCGGCCACCCCCTGCTCACGTTGCGCCTCGATGGCAATCTGGCGGGCAGCGGTGGTTGCCATGAAGCGATAGTTGTCCAATTCCACCACAAAGCCCGGCCCCTGCACCATCGCTCGCCGCGCCATCCCCGCCACCGGCTGCTGGATGCGTAATCCCAGGCGACGTAGTGGCGCGCTATCACGCGGCAGCCAGAGGAACGACGCTAGCAGCCGCAATTCTTCAAGCGAACCGATCTGTTCGAGCGCCTGCGCCGAACCTGCCGCGATCAAACGCTCTACCAGTCGGGCGCGGGCCTCTTCGAGTTCGCGCACACGCGGGTCCTCGCCGGGATTCCAGTCGTCAGCGGTCTCGAGCGCGGCTGGTGGCAGCGGCGGCGCGGGCCTGTGGCGCGGACGCAGCGACTTGTACCACGTATCCTGATCCACCAGTGGCAACGGCGATCCACCACGCGCGGCCAGCCAGCGATCCAGCCGCACCTGATCGTCGCTCGAAGGGACACCCTGCACCCAGAGCGCGGCGTGCATCGCGCCAGAGGCGTTCCAGAGATACTGGCGGGCGCGTTGGGTCGCCTCGGAGCCACCCACCGCAAGGTCTTTTGCGCGTCGCAGCAGCGCCGCGATGGCCTGTGTCTGTTGCAGCCGCAGCGAGATCGCCGCATGGATGCGCTCGGTCAACTCCACCAGCGCCAGACTGATCACGCGGGCGCCCTCTCGCCACGAGCCGGGGCCGCTCTCCGCCATGAACCGCTCGAAGAGGACCAGTTCGCGGGCGACATCGTAGGCCACCGCATCGAGCCGGTCGCGCAGTTCGTCGGGCGTCTCACCCAGACCGACGCTCCACTCCTCCTCGCGGATACGTAGCGATTCCTGCAACCGGCGCACATTCTCGCCTGCGTGTCGGTCGTCACGTAGCACTTCCAGCCGCTCGCGCACCTGCGCCGCGCCCTCTGAAGCTACCCGAAAGAACTTTTCGTGCAGGATGCCCAGCCGGTCGGCGATGTCAGCCAGTTGTTCGGGATGGTTGCCATCCACCCGCAGCGAGCGCAGTTCGCGGGCAAAGTCGCGCGACTCGGTGTTGATGCCATGCAGCGCCTGCCGCAGTGATTGCCATGCGGTATGGCAGCGGAGTGGGTCTACATCTTCATAGCGTAACTCATCGAGCAGCGTATCGAGGGCAATGATCGCTTGCTGGAAGTAGTTGGCGCTGAGGCTGATATAGCGGCGACGCAGCGTGCGCTGCACCTCGTCCCAATGGGGCAGAAAGACACGTAGCGTGCGGGCCAGGGCATAGTCGCGCTCGACCCGACGGCGCAAGCCGTCGCGCTCGGCGCGTTCGGGGGCGAGGCCACCATCTACCGCCTGCCAGTTCTCAAGCTGGCGCAGGATCTCAACGATCTCACCGCGTGGGTCGTCGGGGGTAGTTTGGCCGCGATAGCGCAGCACGGCGTCGAGGTCAGCGGCGAGATCATCCACCGAGACACCCACGCGCCCGGCGGACTCCTGTTCACGCAGCGAGGCAACCACGATGGCGCGGCGCTGCTGGCGGGCGCCCGCTTCTTCGCCGGGGAAGGCGCGCAGAAACTCCGGCGGACCGGCGATCAGCGCCTCCGCTGCCCGCGAAATTTCCG
>JBDTAI010000139.1:0-4996 GCA_039924685.1 Ktedonobacterales bacterium | reverse complement strand
ATCATGCCAAAATGGCTGTTACTGTTCGTCGCCGGACCGTAGCGATAAAGATGAGTGTAGGGATGAATCATGCTATGGCCCTGCGGATTGTACAAGCCTTCTACTACGCCAGTTCGGCGCCAATCAGGCGGATCATCGGCGCCAGTTTGCCAAAACTGAGCAGCATGCGCAAGATTGCCTACCAAACGCTCCGTGTGGGTGCAACGTGCAACGGGAAAGGGTCAGCAGCGGCTTCATGCAAAGAGGCCCGTGATCAAATAGCGGAAGCCTGGCAGCACATGCTGGCTGTTGAGGCTATCGCCGACGATGACGCCGAGGACATCAACGCGCGGTCATCGGCTGAAGCCGCGCCTGCCTGCTACATCATACCCTATCTATACCCTATCCATACCCTATCCATACCCTATCCATACCCTGTCGCCCTGCGCCCTTGCCCTGCGCCAGCCCAACGTGATATACTCAATTGAAGAGACGGCAAACAAGACCCTTGCGACGACACACATCCTTTTAAGGCCAGTCCTGTGAGGCTGGGAAGGGGAGTGCTATGACGGCGTGCGCTGTTCAACACGCCTGCGCACAGCTACCACCGCAGGCAATCCAGGCAAATCATTCCACGGGAGCGGCATCGCTGCCCCCGCTATCATATCCTCACCTTCACACCATCGGCGGCGATGGGCGTGAGGGCTTTTTTTTGGGAGGCGCAGCATGAGTGAGACGGCTGAAAAGGCTGAAACCACCACGGAGAAGATCATCTTCAACGAGGACGAGATGCGCCGCGCCATCTCACGCATCGCCCATGAAATCGTCGAGCGCAACTCGGGCGCGGGCAACCTGACGCTGATTGGCCTGCGCACACGCGGCGGCCCACTGGCGCGACGCCTCGCCGCTAAAATCAGTGAACTGGAGCATGTCAGCGTCCCCATCGCTGACCTCGATGTGACCGACTACCGCGACGACCTGCCCGACCGCAACGCCCGCGCCACCACAGCCGGACCCGACCATAAGCCGCTATCCGTCGCGGTGACGGACCGCGTGATCGTGCTGGTGGATGATGTGCTCTTTACTGGACGCACCACCCGCGCCGCACTCGAAGCCCTGCTGGCCCACGGGCGCCCGCAGAAGGTGCAGCTTGCCGTGCTGGTGGATCGCGGCCACCGCGAACTGCCGATCCGCGCCGACTACGTGGGCAAGAATGTGCCGACCGCGCTGCGCGAACGGATCGCCGTGCGCCTGTGTGAGACCGATGGCGCCGACGCGGTGGCGCTCTGCCACGAACCAGAAAAGACAAGCCACAGGCCGGATCAGTCGCAGAAGGGGGAAGAGGCGCAGTGATGACCGAAACGCTGGAGACACTGGCGACGGAGAAGCTGGCGCTCTTTCCTGAAGAGAGCAACGCTCATCTGCCCCACCGCCGTCACTTGATTGACCTTGACGACTGGACGCCATATGAGGTACAGCGGTTGCTGGACCGTGCCGCCTATATGCGCGACGTGCTGGCCGACCCCACCCGCCGCCTCGAGACGTTGCGCGGGCGGCTGGCCGTCACGCTCTTCTACGAGAACAGCACCCGCACGCGCATTTCCTTCGAGCTGGCCGCGAAGAAGCTGGGCGCCGACGTGACCAACATGACCGCCGCCGCCAGCAGCGTCACCAAAGGCGAGTCGCTGCGCGATACCGTCGAGACGTTGCAGGCGCTTGGCGCCAACATCCTGATCGTGCGGTCAAGCCAGTCGGGGGCGCCCGACGTAATCACCCGGTATTTCCGGGGCGCGGTGGTCAACGCAGGCGACGGCTGGCGCGGCCATCCCACCCAGGCGCTGCTGGATGCGCTCACGCTGCAACTGCGCTTCGGAACGCTGGCAAACAGACATATCGTGATTGTTGGCGACATCCTGCATAGCCGGGTCGCGCGCTCGAATATCTGGTCGCTGACGGCGCTTGGCGCCGAAGTCGTCCTCTGCGCGCCGCCGACACTGACACCGCCGAATGTCGCCGACGCCTATACATCACGCCCCGTTCCCGGCACAGGCGCCCAGCGCCGGGTGACCGTTGAGCCGCGTATCGAACGCGCTCTGGAGGGCGCTGACGTGGTGATGGCGCTGCGGCTGCAACGCGAACGCCAGCAGGCAGGGCTGCTCCCCTCGCTGCGCGAATACACGATGCGCTACGGGCTGACGATGGAGCGGCTGCAGTTGACCAAACCATGCGCGCTGGTGCTGCATCCCGGTCCGATGAACGAGGGCATCGAGATTGATCCCGATGTCGCCCACAGCGCATATTCGCTGGTGGAGGAGCAGGTGACAAACGGCGTGGCGACCCGCATGGCGGCGCTCGAAATGATCGGGCTGGCAATGGGAACTGTGGGGACAGCGCAATGACGACACAACCGATCCTGCTGCGTAGCGCACGGGTGGTGGACCCCTCGCAGGCGCTCGATGGTCCCGGCGCGGTGGTGATCGCGGATGGGCGCGTGTTGGCCTGCGGGCTGGCAGCCGGTTCCGAACTCGGTCCCAACGTCTCACAGGCGTTGGCGCAACTCGAAGCTGACGGGCGACCGGCGCGCACGAGAGACCTGCCACCAGGCTGGGTAATCGCGCCAGGCTTTCTGGACCTGCACGTCCATCTGCGTGAGCCGGGCTTCGAGGCGAAGGAGACGATTGCCAGCGGCACGGCGGCGGCGGCGCGTGGCGGCTTCACCACCATCTGCTGCATGCCCAACACTCAGCCGGTGATTGACTCGCGCGCGACGCTCGAGTACGTGCTACATGCGGCGAAAGGTGCGCTAGCCCGCGTGCTGCCCATCGCGGCGATCAGCAAGGGCGAGAACGGCGCGGAACTGAGCGAGATGGCGGAGCTTGCCGAGGCGGGCGCCGTCGCCTTTTCAGATGATGGCAGGCCGGTATCAAACAGCCGCCTCATGCGTCATGCGCTGGACTATGCGGCGCCGCTGGGGCTACCGATTGTGGAACACTGCCAGGACGCCGAGTTAGTTGGCGATGGTGTGATGCACGAGGGCGCCATCTCGACACTGCTGGGCCTGAAAGGCTGGCCTGCCGCTGGTGAAACTGCCATGCTGGCGCGCGACCTGGAGCTAGTGCGCTCAACCGGCGCCCGCTACCATGCCGCCCATCTCAGCGTCGCAGGCGCCATCGAACTGGTCCGCGCCGCCAAACGCGACGGGCTGCCCGTCAGCGCTGAGGTGACGCCGCATCACCTGCTGCTCACCGACGCCTGGGTGGCTGGCGAGCGTACTGGCCCACTTGCCGACGCGCTCACCGAACTCTACGGCGAACCGCTACCCGCTGGTCCGCGCTACGACGCCAACACCAAAGTCAACCCGCCCCTGCGCACGGCGGCTGATTGTGCGGCGCTGCTGGCGGGTCTGCGCGACGGCACAATAGACGCCATCGCCACCGACCACGCGCCACATACGGTGGTGGATAAAGAGGGCGAGTATGGCGAGGCGGCGTTTGGCATCTCCGGCTTCGAGACGGCGCTGGCCGCGCTGCTGGCGCTGGTCCATACCGGCAAGCTGCCAATGGCGACGTTGATCGCCGCGCTGACCGTCAGGCCCGCCGCTGCCTGGAACCTCAACGCTGGCACGCTCACACCGGGGGCGCTGGCCGATCTGGTGATCTTCGACCCGGATGAGGAGTGGACGGTCGATCCCGCCCACTTCGCCTCGAAAGGTCAAAATACGCCACTGGCGGGTATTCGCCTGCGCGGTCGTGTGCGCCAGACCTGGCTCGGCGGCCAGATCGTCTACGATGCCGCAAACGCAAGCTAGCACAACAAACAGACATCTCCAGCCCGCGCAGGCGGGCTTCGTAGCGCCAGCCCAAAGGCGCGGGTTTACCCGCTGGCCGCTGGTTGGCCGATAACTGGCCGGAAGTGTGGAGGGAACAAGAATGGAACAGATTGCGGCGCTGACGCTCGAAGACGGCGCCATCTTCTACGGGCGACCCTTCGGCGCGGTGGAGTCGCTGGCCAAGAGCCGACGCGGCGAGGTCGTCTTCGCCACCGCCATGACTGGCTATCAGGAAATCTGCACCGACCCATCCTATCGCGGCCAGATGGTTGTGCTGACCTATCCGCTGATCGGCAACTATGGCATCGCGCTGGATGATGTGGAGTCGCGCCGCCCCTGGCTCTCCGCGCTGATCGTGCGTGAGTGCGCCGACGAGTATAGCAACTGGCGCGCGGCGGAGTCGCTCGACGACTATCTGGCGCGCTACGGCATCCCTGGCGTCAGCGAACTGGATACCCGCGCGCTCACTCGCCACCTGCGCACGAAGGGAACGCTGCGCGGCGTGATCCGCGCCTTCCCCGCCGATACCATCTTCGATGCGGCGACCATCGCGGCGCTTGCCGAGGAGGCGCGTCAGGTGCGCTCCGTCTCGGACCTGGATGTGGTGGCGGAGGTCTCGTCCGAGCGGCTGGAACCGTGGGAGACGCATCCGACGCTGCCCGATGCGCCGCGTGTGCTGCTGATAGATACCGGCTTCAAGCGCAATATCGCGCGCCAGCTTGCCGCCCATGGCATGGAGGTGATCGTCGCGCCACATACCGTCACACTCGACGATGTGCGCCGCCTGCGACCCGATGGTGTGCTGCTCTCCAATGGTCCCGGCGACCCGGAGAGCGTGGCCGCGCTGGTGGAACTGACCCGCGCGCTCGTCTGGGAAGAACGCATGCCGCTGATGGGCATCTGTCTGGGCCATCAGTTGCTCGGCCTGGCGGCGGGTGCGCAGACCAGCCGCCTGCACTTTGGCCACCACGGCGCCAATCATCCCGTTCTCGAGGTCCGCACCGGGCGCGTCACCGTCACCTCGCAGAACCACAACTTTCAGGTGGATGCCGCGTCGCTGCCTGTCGAGAGCGGCCTCTACGTCAGTCACCTCAATCTCTCGGATGGTAGTGTGGAGGGGCTGGCGCATGAGGAACTACCCGTCTTCTCGGTGCAGTATCACCCCGAAGCGGCGCCCGGACCCGAAGA